>CAITMP010000664.1 GCA_903893525.1 uncultured Acidobacteriia bacterium
CCGCGACCACCCGCTCCGTAGCCTTCATACCCGGGAGTGCCGACCTGCACACGGATATTGCGGAAACCAGCCTCCATGAAGCCCTTGGCTTGGTCGATGCACTGCTGGTAGTCGTTGCCGGATGCGTGCGTATAGGCGTCGGCAGCCTCGCGGCACTTCCCGCCGACCAGATCGTACACCGGCATGTTCGCCATCCGGCCCTTGATGTCCCAAAGCGCCTGGTCGACGCCGCTGATGGCGTTGTTCAGCACTGGACCGTTCTTCCAGTAGGAGCTGTCGTAGCAAAGCTGCCAGGTGTCTTCGATCTTGTCGACCGGGTGGTTCAAGAGCAGCGGCTTGAGGTACCGCTCGACGGCCGGTTTTACCAAATCCGCACGTTGGGTGAAGGTCGCGCAGCCGTAGCCGTAGAGTCCGTCCTGGTCGGTGACGATCTTGACCACGGTCAGGCGCACGCCTGCCGGAGCTGTTTCAATCACCTGGATGTCCTTGATCTTGGGACGCGATAGGCCCCGGACGGCTTTCTCAACCACGGTCTGGGCCTGCTGCTCCCTCGGCGTGGCAATTCCCGCCAATCCGGCGGCTGCGATCGACTTCAACAAGTTGCGGCGTTGCATTTGCTACCTCTCCCTATCCTCGACAAGCGCTTTCAGCCTGGCCAGCTCGCCATCGATCTTGCGACCGCGCGCCACCAGCATGAGCACAAACAGCGTGATGATGATCCACCCCGCCGAGTACCCGTAGAACAAGAACGTCAGATTCGTAATGTCCATTTCGCTTGAGACCCCCTGATTCTATAACAGTGTAAAAGATGATTTAGCGGGCGTGCACTTCGCGCCGCAGCGAGTCGATTTCGCGCTGCGCCGTCTCCTGGTGGAGACGCACCAGTACCAGCGCCGCCGATATGAGGAACATGGCCAGAATGCCGATTGCGAAGGGTCCCCGGAAGGCCGGAGCCAGCGTTCCTGTCTCCAAGACCGGTCCCGGATGCTGCGTGCGCACGTTCGGCAACCGGATTGCCATCAACACCAGCGGAATATCCGCGTAGGCGAAAATCGCCACAATCGACGACATTGTGGCCCGCTGTGTCGGCTCCGAAATTGCGGGCCGGACCAGCAGGTAGCCCATGTAGAGGAGGAAGCACATCAGTTGGCCGGTCATCCGGAGATCCCAAGCCCACCAGATTCCCCACTGGTTGCGGCCCCAGATGCTTCCGGTCACCAAGTTGAATAGTGTCAGCATGGCCCCGACCTCGACGCACGCCACCGTCACGGAATCGTAGATGAATTTCTTGGTGGCGAGAAACAGGATCGCGGTCACCAGGGCGATGGTGAAGAAGATGTCGGCATTGATGGCTGCCGGAACGTGGACGAAGATGATTCGGTAAACCGCGCCTTGCATGGCCTCGTCGGGCAACTGGGTGAAAATCGTGTGTAGGTTGCCGATCATCACAACGGCGGCCAGCAATGCCAGAAGGTAGGTAGCTTTTTCACGCATGGTTTGTCCTCACACTATCAAAACGTATTCAATCAGATACACGGCGAGCGCGGTATAAATTGCGTCGAAGCCCACGAGAAGGCGCAGCGACGAGGCGTTGTCCCCAGCCAGCGATTCGCCCGCAAACAGAGCGGTCGTCGTGCCCATCGCGCCGATCAGCAAAGGGATCAGGACCGGATACAGGAGGACCGGCAACATCAGTTCGCGCAGCCGGACATTCACGGTCACCGCGCTGAAAGCCGTGCCAACCACGGTAATCCCCCAAGTGGCCAACAAAATTACGACCAGGAGCTGCGGGAAATTCTGGGCCCAACGGATGTTGTAAAACAGCCCAAAGACCGGCAGGGAAATCGCCTCGACGATCATCAACAGGAAGAACGCCGAGACGGCCTTGCCCACGAACAGCGACCATGCCGGAGCGGGCGATGCCAGCAAAACATCCAGGCAATCGTTGGGCACCTCGCGGGCGAATCCGCGGTTGACGATGAGCGCCCCGGCAAAGGAATAAACCAGCCATAGGAGGCCACCCGAGATGGCGTACAACTCT
The DNA here is from genome assembly GCA_903893525.1 of uncultured Acidobacteriia bacterium. Lineage (GTDB taxonomy): Bacteria > Acidobacteriota > Terriglobia > Bryobacterales > Bryobacteraceae > BOG-234. The sequence continues at coordinate 2,042 of CAITMP010000664.1, forward strand.
TCGCGCCCGAGGTCGAAGGCGAAACTGAACAGCACCAGGATCACGAGTGCGAACGATGCGGCCGCGTTGATCGATTCCTTGGTGCGCAGCTCGGTCCTAAGATCCTTGCGGGCAATGGCCCAGGCCGCCTGGAGACCGCTCATGATTGCGCCCCGTAGGTGCGGTACAGCCAGCCCGGATCGGTCAGCATTTCCGGTTCGCGTAGACCGGCATGAACGATCTGGCCGCGTTCCAACAATGCCACGTTCGTCGCCAACTCCATCGCTTCGCGGATCTGGTGGGTGGACATCACGATGGTGGCCCCACCCGCCAGCGCATCCTGCAAGAGGGACTGCAGGACGGCAATCGCCTTGTCGTCGAGCGACGTGAACGGCTCGTCCAAGAGCAGGATTTCCGGCTTGTGCAGGAATGCCCTCGCCACCGCAAGGCGCTGACGCATCCCGCGAGAAAACTCCCGTGCCATTCCGTCCTTGACCTTGGCCAAGCCGACACGTTCCAGCGCTTCCATCGCCGAGTCGGTTGGACTCGCCACTCCGGCCAGTTCGCCGAACAAAATCAGATTTTCCAGCGCGGAAAGATCGTCATACACGCCGATCCCGTGCCCGAGGTACCCAACCTTGCGGCGCGCCTCGGCTCCACGCGAATCATCGCCAAAGATCTTGACCTCGCCCTTGGTGGGACGCGAGAGGTTGGCCAGGATCCTCAGCAGGGTGGTCTTCCCCGCCCCGTTCCGCCCGAGCAGTGCCAAGCACGAACCGGCCTCAACCGACAAATCCGCGCCCCTCAGCGCAGGATAATCGCCGAAGAACTTCCAGACCCGATCAGCCGCGACTGCCAGCATTTTTCCCGGGATTGCCCTTCCGGTATAGAATTACAAACCCGATCGCGAGCATGCCCAGAACGCTGCCGAGTACCCATTTGACCGCGCCCGCCGTCGTAAGAATGTCCGCGGAACCGAGGACCATGCCGTAAAGCCTGGGCAGATTCATCGTCAAGGCCGGTTGCCCGTTCCCGTTCGAATCTCCCGGCGCGCCTGATTGTCCGGCAGCCTCATTCAAGGCTCCGGCACCGTCCACCGACATCTTGATCACATCGCCTTCCAAGCCCCAAATCGTGGCCTTGGTGCGGGGTTCCTGTCCCAGGCTCTTCAGGTTGTCGCCCGTGAAAGTGACTCCCACAGGGGCCACCAGCCGCGTCAAACCGCCCTTGATCAGAATCTTGTTCTCAAACTCGCCGGGAGTCTTGAACGGCATCGACCAGGAGAGATCCACGCGGGACTCGCCGGGTTTGATTGGAAAATCCAGCTTGAAGGTGTTGGGCCTCGCGCCCGGATCCGGTGCCTTACGGACGGCCAACCCACCAGGAGCCGTGGTATTCACTTCGACCTTGCCGCCAGCCGCGGCCGGCAGCGCGAACTGCATCGTGCCGCCATCGGGATCGTTCCAAGTCGTGGTGCCATCGTTCTTGAAGACGTAGCTCTCGCTCACTTGCAAAATGCCATCGGCGCCCGGCTCCAACAGCACCATGTGCTGCTCCACCTTGGCGCCTCCCGGCTTTTTGGACGATTCGTAAACCGGAATTTCCACACCTGACGTCGGGCGTCCGGGCGGCAACATCTTGTTGTATTGAACTCCGCCGTACACCGCTTGCAGGAGCAGAGGTCCGGGAGGCCCCGCAGGGATCTCCTTCGTGATGGCGAACTTACCCGCTGCGTCCGTCTTGACGCTATCGATGAACTGCGGACCCTGCTGGGTCGGCTGGAACAACGTAACCGTGGCTCCGGCCTGGGGCTTGCCTGAACTGGCATTGGTAACGGTGCCGTCCACGGCTGCGGAAGCCAAGCCAGCGAAAAGCAAGGCTGCACATAAGCTCTTCATTGCGCCACCGCCATCGGCTTGCCGCACTCGCCGCAAAACTTCAAGGACTTTTCGAACGACGCGCCGCAACTGGGACATGTATTTTTCTTCGGCTTGGCCGTCACAACCGGGGGAACGGGGACAACCTGCCCTTTTGCCGCAGCCAGTTCAGCCTTGATCCGGTCGATTTCGGCGAGCACCCGTGCCAATTCCTTTTGGAGTTCCAGCTTGGTGGCTTGGTAGTCCTCGTCGGACAACTTGTCCAGCCGGTACTCGAATTGGAGGTCGCGCAGACCTTCGTAAATCGAAGCCTTCCGTTCGTCCAAATGGCGGAAGGGTGAAACGGGGGTTGGCTCCGGGAGATCCTTGAGACGGATGAAAAGCAGGTAGCCGATCATACCGACCCCCAGCAAAGCTCCAATGATCAGGCTATAGTCCACGCTCAGTCGATTTCTTTCTCTATGGCTGCTTGGTACTTGGCCAAAATCGGGTCATTGTCCGGAGCTACAGGCCCTACCGCAGGAACAAGCCGCTTGCCACCCAGCATCTTCTTCAAAACAAACATCACCAGCAGGCCACCCAACGCCAACGACAGGTAGGGCACGATCCAGAAGCTGGAGGTCGGATCCGGCCGGAAAATCTTCTGGCCGTACTCCTGGACGAACGCCGCGATCACCTGCTCGTCGCTCATTCCCGCCCGCTGCATTTTGTAGATCTTGGTCCGCGCCGGCTTGCAAAAATGGCACTGCCCGGACGACATGTTGCAGTCCACGTTTTCGTTGCAGGATCCGCACTGGCAACTCAGGTGCGTCCCGACCCTCTTGACGTCGTCGGATTCGATTTCGGATGCCGTCTGCGCCGCCGCGTGCGACAGAAACGCCGACAGAGCCAGCGCGAGCAATAGGAAACTACGCTTCAACCTGTGCATCCTGCTTCTTTCCAACCGGAACGGCAACCTGAACGCCACCGACAACTTCCGTCTTCGCGTATGCGCGGCCCACCTTGCTCGGCACCAGTGCGACCAAGGTGCCGCCAATTAATACCAGAACGCCGATCCAGATCCAGTCCACCAAGGGAAAAACATACGCTTGGAGCGTTGCCTTGTCACCGGTGCGGTTGGCGTAGTTGATATAGAGATCCTCGTTCAAACGGGTGCGCAGGGCAACGATCGCCGTAGCCTGCTGCGCCGCCTTGTAGAAGCGGCGGGTCGGTTCCAGTTGTCCCAGGTTCTCGCCGTTCTTGGACACGTCCAAAATCGCCGTTTCCCATTGGTAGTTGGGCGTATCGCCCTCGGTCAAGTCGAGAACCTTCAGCGAATAGG
>CAITMP010000665.1 GCA_903893525.1 uncultured Acidobacteriia bacterium
CTGACGCCGGTGAACAGCAGGCTGCGATTGAGTGACGAGCCGGAGATGATGCAGTCACCCGCTACTACGGAAGAGGTGGCCGAGCCGCGGCGGTTCTCATCGTCATGCACGAATTTGGCAGGCGGCAGAATTTCCGCATAGGTCCAGATCGGCCAGCGGGTGTCGTAGAGGTTCAGCTCAGGATCGGTGGCAGTGAGGTCGATGTTGGCATCCCAGTAGGCATCGATGGTGCCGACATCGCGCCAATATGGCTCTCCGGGGGCCTCCCCTGGAATTTTATTTGTCTGGAAGTCGTAGGCGTAGATCGGCTGCTTTTCCTGCACCAGCTTCGGGAGGATGTCGCGGCCGAAATCGTGAGAGCTGTTCTCGTCCTCGGCATCTTCGCGAAGGGCTCGGAGCAGCATGCGCGTCTCGAAAAGGTAGTTCCCCATCGAGGCGTACACCATGTCGGGTTGGCCGGGGATGGTGGGCGCGTCCGGGTTCTTCTCGTGGAAGTTGAGGATCCGGTTGTCTTCCCCGGCCTCGATCACCCCGAACTCGTGCGCGTGTTTCTTTTCCACAGGTATGGCCGCGATGGTGCATGCCGCGTTCAAATTCTCGTGGAACTCGATCATGTGCGCGATGTTCATCCGGTAGATGTGGTCGGCACCGAAGATCGCCACAACGTGCGGCTCGGCCTGTTCGATCAGGTTGATGTTCTGGTGGATTGCGTCGGCGGTACCTTGATACCAAGTCTCACCGACGGACCGCATCTGGGCGGGAACAGGAATGATGAACTGGTTCTTCATGATTCCACCCATCTGCCATCCCTCGCTCAAGTGCTGCAGCAGGCTCTGGCTGCGGAACTGCGTCAACACGTAGATTGAGTGGAGTCCGGAGTTGATGAAGTTGCTGAGGACGAAGTCGACGATTCTGTATTTGCCGCCAAAAGGAACGGCCGGTTTGGCCCTTTCCTTGGTTAGGGGGTAGAGGCGCGTGCCCTTGCCCCCGGCGAGGATAATCCCGAGTACCCGCAGTCTCATGGCAAAGCCATTGTCTACCATGCGCACGCGCGAAGCAACAGGCGTTCACGCGGACGTGCTCGGAAGCCAATGTTTACAGGGTTCCCGCCGCATATTGCCCGAAATGTGGGTTCGTACGAGGGGGTCGCGTGCGCGTCGTCGCGCCATCGCACGAACCGATTCTGTCCAACCCCCGGATTCCTGTTACAATCGGAGTTTCCCCGTACACAAAAGCCGTCACCCAAACAATGCCCTCCCCGAACAACCGGCCCCGGACCACGGTTGAGCAACTAGCGCGCCGTCTCCGCACAGAGATGACCCCTGTTGACGCCAAATTCTCCTACCACCAGCTCTTTCCGGTGCCAGAGGAGGATCTCCGCCAATATCTTCAGGACCCGATCACAGCTCTTCCTCCCACAGTCACAGCGCTGCTGCCCTCTGTCGGAATCGTGTTCGCGCATTACTTGGAGAGGCAGACGCCCAAGGGATCCGTCGCGGTGACCGAGGAAAAGCCGGTGGAAGCGAAATTGGTGCTTTCCAGTGCTGTCGCGTCTCCGGAGCACGCCACATTGTTCTTTACCGTGAAGGACGAGCAGGTCGCGGATTACCACTATTTCCTTTTCGACGAACTTGCCGGCCTTCTATTGAAGGTTCTGCCTGCCAATGCCGAAGAGGAATGGAACCGCCTCCTCCGCGAGGAATTGTCCGCCGAGGTCCATGGCGAGGTGGACGACCGCAGCTGGCACGCAAAACAGAAGCTGCAACGGAAGCCGATGGCCGGGCGCAAGGACGGTCCGCCGTTCCGGGAGTACTCCCGCGACTCCTTCCAGGACACGATGACCCTCTATTTGCACGGCATCTGCTGTGACATCGATGTGGAGGCCGGTCCGCGGCAATTGCCGAGCCGTTACCTACGGAAGCGTTTGGACGCGCTCAAAGCCCTCTTCCCACCGCCTGAAGGCCACGCCGTGTTTCCGGAGGATCTGCCCAAGATCGACCCCCGGACACTTGACCGGGCCTAAGGCGCGATAATCGGAAGATGTTGATTACCCGAATCACCGCTATTTCCGCGCTGGCGGCCTTCACAACCGTGTCGGCCCTTGCGCAAGCCCCCGCAGCTCCGGCCAGTCCGCTGGTTTCGAGTTCCCAGATCCTGTTTGCAAACTCCAAGAACAACATCGTGAAGTCTGTGGACAAGGTTTCCGATGAACTTTGGAACTGGCGTCCCACCCCGAAGGTCCGCACCTTTGGTGAACTTTTCGCACACATTGCCGACGGCCAGTACGAGTTCTGCGGTGCAGCCGTGGAAGGCAAGCCTGTCGACAAGGGCATCGAGAAGACGGCAAAGACCAAGGCGGAAGTCTCCGCCGCGCTCACGAAGGCGTTTGAGTATTGTGAAGCCGGTTATAAAACCTTGACCGAGAAGTCCGCCGTCGAGATGGTAACGTTTGGCCGCCCGATGACCCGTATCGCGGTGATGGACTTCAACGCCGCCCACAACATGGAGCACTACGGCAACTTGGTGACTTACATGCGCCTGAAGGACATCGTTCCGCCCTCCAGCAAGCAGTAGTTTTTCCTGATTCCCAGGAGGGCCGTCAGATTTCCCGGCGGCCTTCCATTGCTTTCCACATCGTCACTTCGTCGGCAAATTCCAAATCGCTGCCAACCGGAACCCCCATGGCAATCCGCGTGACCTTGATCCCCAACGGCTTCAGAAGTTTCGAGAGATAGACGGCGGTCGCCTCGCCCTCCACCGTGGGATTGGTGGCGGCGATGACTTCCCGAATATCGCCCTTCGAAATCCGCGTTACCAGACTCTTGATCTTGAGTTGCTCCGGACCGATGCCCCGGAGCGGCGACATCGCCCCGCCCAACACGTGGTACAGGCCATTGAATTGGCGCGTAACTTCGATACCGACGATGTTGTTGGGGTCCTCCACCACGCAGACTACGGACTGGTCGCGTTCCGGATTCCGGCAGTAGAGGCAGAGTTCGGCATCGCTGATGTTGTTGCAGACGACGCAGATCCGCAGTTTGTCCTTCACGTCGATGATCGTCTGCGCCAAGCGCTCCGCGTCATCCCGGGTTTGGCGCATCACGTGGAAGGCCATCCGCTGGGCGGACTTCTGGCCCACACCGGGCAGGCGTTTGAATTCCGCGATCAGGCGGGCGAGCGGCTCGGCGAAGTCGGACATGGCGACCTAAAAGAGACCGGGGGGCAGGCCCATGCCGCCGAGCATGCCGCCCATCTTCTTCTGGCTCTCGCCGTCCACTTTTTTCACGGCATCGTTGCATGCGGCGAGGACCAAGTCCTGCAGCATTTCGGTGTCGCCCGCCACCTCGGCGTCGATCTTCACGGCCAGCACGTTCTTTTGGCCATCCATCTTTACGGAAACCATCCCGCCACCAGCGGAACCCTCGACGCGGATCGCGGCGATATCCTGCTGCAGACGCTCCTGCATCTGCTGCGCCTGCTTCATCATGGCCTGCATGTTGCCCGGCATCTTCATGTCGTTCATTTACTCCTTGAGGTTGCGGACTGTGCGGACTTCGCCGCCAAATGTGTCCCGGAAACGCTGTACTTCGGGGTGGTTCAGAGCGCGCTCGGTTGTTTCGTCGTCCTTCGGGGGGGCTTTGGCGAGCACGGGGACAGCTTTCACCTCCCCGAAGACCACCTTGAAGCGGACGCTTGGCTGGCCGATGTGTTTCAGTGCGGAAAGAATTTCCTCGCGGCCCAAGTCCAGTTGATAACTTTTTGCGGTGGTTATGACCAGCTCGCTGCCGACCATGGCGACTTCCGATTGCGCGATGGCATCGGCGGAAAACTGCAAGCCGGTGGCGGTGAAGGCTTCGTGGATCATTTGACGCCAGTCGGAACCGGGTGCCACGGACGCCGCTGCAGCCACAGGAGCTGCTTGCGGACGGGCGGCAGTTGGCTGGGGCGGTGGTGCAGATGCCCGTTTCATAGAATCCGCCTCGAATGGGGAGGGTCCGGCAGGCCGTTGGGGCGGCGGCGGAATCGGTCTGGCGGCAACGGGTGGAGCCGGGGGGTTCGGGCGCGCGGCTGGGGCCGGTACTGGTGCGGCTTTGAACGTGGATGCGGGGGGCGTCGCGGCAGGGGCGGATCCCAAATTCGCAATCGCTTCTTCGATCGAAACGAGTTTGCCCGCTTGCACCATCTTCAACAAGCCCAATTCCAGATGGAACCGTGGCTGCAGCGAAAACTGCAATTCTCGGAATAGGTCGAGCGCGAACTGAAGGTACCGCGTCAGGTCATCGGAGCCGAAAGTCGCCGCAATTTGGGCCATCTGGTCGCGTTCCGAGGGGCTTGCCGCCACCAGCCGGGTGTCCTTGCCCGCGATCTTCACCACGAGGAGGTTGCGCAGGTAACGCGACATTTCCCGCGAAAAATGCTGCGGACTGCCTCCATTGCGCTCAAGTTCGTCCACCAGGGCCAGCATTGCACCGCCGTCCTGAGCCGCGAGCGCCGTGGTCACCTGCGCCATCGCATCGATGCCGAACGCTCCCAGCAACGCGCGCACGGAAGCCGCGTCGAGTTTGGCCCCGCAACAGGCAATTGCCTGGTCCAAGGCGGAGAGGGAATCGCGCACCGAGCCTTCACCGGACTGTGCTATGACGGCCAAAGCCTCGTCGTCAGCCTCAACGCCCTCGTTGGTGCAGATTTCCCGCATCCGGTCGATCAGGTCGTTGAAATCGACGGAGCGGAAGCTGAAATGCTGGCACCGGGAGGCGATGGTGGCCGGAATCTTGTGTGTTTCCGTGGTGCACAGGACGAAGACGGCCCACTCGGGCGGCTCCTCAATGGTCTTCAGGAGTGCGTTGAAAGCCTCGTTGGTGATCTGGTGGGCTTCGTCGATGATGAAGATCTTGTAGCGGTCGCGCGCAGGCTGGTAGCGGACGTTCTCGCGCAACTCGCGCATCTCATTGATGCCGCGATTGGAGGCGGCGTCGATTTCAATGACGTCGGGGGGAGCCACCGGCGGTGATTTCGAGGCAACTGGCGCAGGTCCCGCACGGGTCGCCCGTCGGCCCTTGCTGGCAGTTCAGGCAGCGTGCGAGAATGCGGGCGGTGGTGGTTTTGCCGGTCCCGCGCTGGCCGGAGAAAATATAGCCGTGGGCGATGCGGCCCTGCCCGATGGCATTCCGCAGCGTCGTCTTGATGTGGTCCTGGTTGAGGACATCGTCGAACGACTGGGGTCGGTACTTTCGCGCGATGACCTGGTACATGCGGAAGGGATATTAGGACAGGCCCCGGGTAATCCGCGGCACACGGGCTGAACCACTACCGTTGCTTCCTTCCGAACCTGGCGGGGTTTGCAGCCGCCCATTGCACGGAGCCCGAGACCTGACGCCTTTAGGTTACCACTAGAGCGCGTTTGCCCGCGCTGCCAGATATGCCGCCACCGCATCCTCCAAGGCCGGCATGGGGGCGATTCCGCACTCCCGCATCCGCGCGTTGTCCAATGCCGAGAACTTCGGGCGGCGGGCGGCCGTGCGGTATTCCCGAGCGTCTGTCGGATGCAGGTCGGCTTGGACGCCCGCTTTGTCGAAGATGATCTTCGCGTAGTCGAACCAGGAAATTGCGATGCCTCCGCCAACGTGGAAGACGCCGTCCAAATCGCGCTCCAGCAGGTCGATGGAGCGGCTTGCCAAGGCCGGTGCGAAGGTCGGAGACGCCACGTTGTCCACCACCACCCGAATCGGCTTTCCTTCGCGGGCGAGGCGGAGCATCACTTCGGGGAAATTGCCGCGCGCGGTCTTCAAAGCCCCCACGCCGAACACGCCGGAGGTCCGGATAATGATCGGCCTCTCCAAGTACGCTTGGGCATAGAGTTCCCCGCCCAGTTTTGAGACTGCATAGGCACCGAGCGGATGGACGGCGTCCTTTTCCGTATACGACCGGCCGAGCATGCCGTCGAAGACGTAGTCGGTGGAGAAATGCACCAGCCTGGCGTCACTCTGCCTGCAGGCCAGCGCCAAGTTTCGGACGGCCAGCGCATTGGCCTCGAATGCTGCCATCGGCTCGCGCTCCGCAACGTCGACCTGGTTGTAGGCTGCGGCGTTGAAAACCGCGAACGGATCGTATTCGGCTACCGCTTTTTCGACCCGCTCGGCGCTCGAAATATCGATGTCGGCCCGCCCGTAGGCTGCAACCTCATAACCGCGCAGTCGCAATTCCGCGCATAGCTCGACACCCAACTGACCGAAAGCCCCGAAAATTATGACCCGTTTGTTCATCCCCGCCCCCAAATCAAGAATTCTACCAGCGCGGGGAAAACAACGCCACCAGGATGCAGGCCACGCCCAAGGCTAGACCTATACCCGCCCATACGACCCAAGACAACCCCACGAAATGTCGAACGTCCACCGGAGTAACGGGAACATCGGCGGCTGGCACTTTCATCATCCGTTCCAGCTCCAAACGCTCGCGCCCGGCCTTGTCTGCGATCACAATCATGCCAGCGTTCCTACTCGTGGTGACTGTCAGCAGTTCGGTCCTCAAAGGCTCGGGAACGTCCTGGACGGACCGGTAGAAACCTTTGCTGCCCCTTGCTGAAATCAACACCGCGGAAGTCTTCATGACGCCGGCCACGGATCTTGCAACCCGAATGCCGCAATCGGGACACGCTGTCTCCACATCCCGGAAGTTGGGGGAGAACTCGAACTGGCACCTCGGACAAATCATGGATCTTGGGTCACTTTAGACCGCAGACGGAGTCGCTTGGCGCGGTTGGTTGCCATGCGAGCCGAAATGGGCAAGAATGACTTGGATGAAGCCCAAGGCAGCCTTGGAAAGCGCCTTGTCCTTCCGGTAGATCAGCCCAAGTTTCCTGGTCATCGGTTCCGGTGCGAGCGGGCGGGTCAACAGCGTGCCTGCGGCAACATCCTCGACACAGTTCGAGGCTGCCAGAAAACACAGGCCCAAGCCAGCCTTCACAAAACGCTTCATGGTTTCGGTGGAATCCAATTCCATGGAAATCCGGATCTCGTCCTCGACGCGCTCAAACCAGCCGTTCAGCCGACTGCGCGTCATGCCGGACTGGGGAAGCAGCAGTTGGTACGGAATCAGATCTTCACAGGAAATCCGCTCCAATGCGGCCAAGGGATGTCCAGCCGGAAAGACGCAGTGGATCTCGTCGCGGTAGATATCGACGATCTGGACCCGCTTCTCCGCCACCGGTAATTGCGTCAGTCCGAAATCGGCCACATTTTCCATCACCGCCTCCACAACGCGGGAGCCGTAGGAACGGTTGACTTGGAGTTGCACTCCGGGGAACTGCTCCTTGTATTCGGCGAATACCGAGGGCAGGACGTAGATGCAAGTAGCCTCGTTGGCCGCAATCACCAGTTCTCCGCGCGGGGTGGTTTCGAGCTCGTTCAGTGCGTTCTGGGCTTGGCGGCGTATGTCGAGCATTTGCTCGGCATACTGGGCGAACAGCTTCCCGGCCGTCGTCAGGGAGATGCGGCTGCCGAAGCGCTCGAAGAGCTCCGCTTTCAGCTCATGCTCCATTTGCCGGATCTGCGCGCTGATTGCGGGCTGCGTCCGGTAACAGGTTTGAGCCGCCTTGGAGAAGCTCTTCAGGCGGACGATTTCGAGAAACGTGTGGATCTGATCGAAATCCATGGCCTGGAGGGGGTGTCGGTTACGATTCTAACAGATTCCAACGTTGCTTTACGGCCCGAGGTCCGGTAGCATGGGGACCATGCGGATATTTCAGGCGGTCCATGTGGCTACGTGGAGCGCAATCGGTGCCCTTGCGGCCGTGTCACTGTTCGGGCAGCAGCCAGCAACTCCGGACGATCCCAAGGTCGCGCGGGGCAAGTATTTGGTGGAAGAGGTGGCCAAATGCCAGGACTGCCACACCCCGAAGATGGACAACGGCGACCTGATCAAGTCGCAATGGATGAAGGGTGCCTCCATGGGGGTCGTGCCGGTGTCGCCGTCCGCGAACTGGCGCAACAAGAGCCCGGACGCGACTTCCACCAGCACCCTCTGGAAGCGCTGGACCGAGGAAGGCATGGTCAAGTTCTTCGAAACCGGCAGGAATCCACGCGGTTCGAAGGCCGGAGCGCCCATGCCGACGTACACGATGAAGCGTGAGGACGCCGAGGCTGTGGTGGCGTACCTGAAGTCCTTGCCGTGATTCGCTCCGCTATCGTTTGCGGGATCGGCATGCTGCTGACGTGCGCTGCCAGTGCCCAGACCCCGGCCCAGGTATTGGTGGTGGTCAACAAGCGGTCAGTGGTCTCGCGGGAAATCGGGGAATACTACCTCCGGAAGCGGGGCGTCCCCTTGGCAAATCTCTGCACGATCGATACCGAGCCCAAGGAACTGATCCAGCGTCCGGTATACCAGAAGGAGATCGAGGAGCCGATCGGAAAATTCCTGCAGTCGAAGGGTTTGCGGGAGTCGATCCTTTACATCGTCCTGACCAGTGGAGTTCCCCTGCATGTGTGGACTTCCAACGGAAAGAGCGACACCTTGGACAGCGACGAGGCATCGGTCGATTCCGAATTGGCTCTGCTCTACACGCGCCTGCATGGCGGCAATCCGAAGTTGGACGGCCCAGCCCCGAATCCGTTCTACATGCAGCGCGACACGCCCTTCCGGCACCCCGTGTTCCCGATGTACATGGTGACCAGGCTCGACGGCTATTCAATGGCCGACATGAAGGCGCTGGTCGACCGGTCGCTGGCCGCCCAGACCGCGCCACGCGCCAACGGCAAGTTCGTCATTGACCTCCGCGCCAACGAAGATACCCCCGGCAACCACTGGTTGCGCACCGCCGGACTCCTGCTGCCCAGGGAGCGGGTGCTGCAGGAGGAAACCGGCAAGGTGGTCGAGAATGTGAAGGATGTGATTGGGTACGCCTCCTGGGGGTCGAACGATACCGACCGAAAACACCGTCTCGTTCATTTCCAGTGGTTGCCGGGTGCAATCGCGACCGAGTTCGTGTCCACCGATGGGCGTACATTCAGACAACCTCCGGACAATTGGGACCTTGGACGTTGGTCGGACAAGGCAAGCTGGTATGCGGGCGCGCCGCAATCACTGGCGGCCGACTATATCCACGAGGGCGCAAGCGGTGTTTCGGGCCAGGTGAGTGAGCCATTCCTGACCTATTGCCCGCGTCCGGATTTCGTGCTACCCGCATACAACGCGGGGCGCAATTTAGCCGAGAGCTTCTATATGGGCATTCCGGCACTCAGCTGGATGAACGTGGTTGTCGGCGACCCGCTCATGCGGCTTCCAAAATAAATGAGAGGGCTGCTACTTCGGTGCAACGATCTGGGACTCGCGGGCGGCTTCTTCCTTCCGTTGTTGCTCCTTCTGCAGCAGTTCCTGGTAGGTGGCCAGCGCGGCCTTGGCTTTGACGGAATCCCCGGTCGCTTGGTAGGCCCGGGAAAGTTGGTAGTGTAGGCTGCCATCGTCGTCGAGGCTGACGGCTTTTTCCAAGTGCGGGATGGCTTCAGGGAACCTGGCGACGCGGGACAGTGCAAGCCCGAGCGAGGCGTCGGCTGCCAGAAGTTTGGGGTCGGCGGCCAAGGCCCTCCGCAGATAGGAAATCGCCTTGTCGGCCTCCTCCAGCCGCAACCAGCTATCGCCGGCGGTGAAATTCATCTCCGGGGACCGTGGATCGCGCTTGAGCGCCTTGTCGGCCTCGTCGATTGCGGCCTTGAAATCGCCAGCGAGGAACAGGGACGACGCCAATTCGTACTGGAGGGCGGGATTGCCCGGAGACATCGACAGTGCAGCCCGCCACTCCTTGGCCGATTCCAGATGCTGCCCTTGGTCGCGGGCAATCTGGGCCCGGACCTGATGCACCTCCACGGAGGGTGGAAGCTGGCCGAGCCGGATCAGAGCCTGCAGGGAAAGCTCATTGGCGGCCTTGGCACGCCAATAGAGCGCTTCGGGGGCTGGGTTGGTCTGGGACGGGAGGATGGTGGCTTGGATGTCGTGGCCGCCTTGGAATTGGCATTCGCCGGGATGTGTTGCGCAGTCCGCAGGCGGGAGTGCACGCTCCTTGGCGTCCTCTTGCGCCGCCCAATCGGGATGGCCGGTTTTTCGGTAGACCTCCGCAATGGCGGCGTGCGTTCCATGCAGGTTTGGCGCCTTCTGAAGCGCATCGGAATAGTAGAAGAACGCGCTGCGGTACTGGTGGCGTTGGACGCGGGTATCGCCGATCAGCGCCGCCACATAGGGGGATTCCGGTCCCGCTTTTTGCAATTGCTCGAAAGCGTCTGTGGCCATCGTTTGGTAAGCGATGCCAAGGCCGTACCACGCGCGGGGATCATTTGGGCTGAGCTCGGTCAGCTTGCGGTACTGCTCGGAAGCCTCGTCCAGCTTGCCGGTTGCGGTTAGTGCGTCCGCGAGCATCCCGCGCGCCTCGCTGTTCTTCGGCTCCAATGCCAGTGCGCGGTTCAGGACTGGTATTGCCTGGGCAGGCTGCCCCAAGGCAAGGCGCGCTGCCGATAGCGAAACCATCGCGGGCACGCGCCGGGGATCGGCCTTCAGGACAGCCTCGAAGGTCGGCACGGCATCTTTTTCCATGCCGGCCATGTGCTGGGCCAGACCAAGGTTCAACAACAGGCCGGTGTTGCCCGGCATGGCCGCCACCAGTTCCTTGCAGAGTGGAACAGCTTCCGCAAATCGGCCGGTCGCCATCAACTCCTTGGCGCGCTGGGCCTTGGCGGGTAGATCCTCCGCTGCGGGAAGCAAAAGGCCCGAAATGAGAAAAAGGGCGGACAGCCCGAAAGCTGTCCGCCCCTTTCCGGAAACCACCCTAGCCTACCACTGGGCGCGGAGGCCGAAGCGGACTTGCCGCTCGCCCGACGCGCTGGTGATCTGCATGAAGGTGCCCGATGTGACGCTGGAGCTCGGGCCGCCGAAGTGCGAGGTGTTGGCGAAGTTGAAGAACTCGCTGCGGAACTGCAGCTTGATCCCTTCCTTCACGACAAACTCGCGGGTGATGTTGAGGTCCGTGTTGAGCACGCCCGGATTGCGGAGGATGTTGCGTCCGCTGGTACCGAATGTGTTCGCTGCGGTGACGGACGTGAACGCGGTGGGGTCATAGTACAACTGGCCCGGACCGGTGTTGCCGATCCGATCCACGGTTGCCTTGACCTGGTTTGCGGTCTGCGAATTGCCGGGGGCGTTGAGCGAGGTGCCGGGCGCGCTGACCGAGAACGGGGTGCCCGTATAGGCGGCGATAACGCCGTTCACCTGCCAGTTGCCGAGGATCTGGGCGGCGATTCCCGACTTGGCGAAGGACTTGCCCTTGCCCATCGGGAGTTCGTAGACCCAGCCCATTTGCAGTACATGGGTGCGGTCGAAGCCAGCAGCAGCGCGGTTGCGCTGGAATACCGGGGCCCAGTTCCAACCCACGCTGGCCCAGCCGTCGGCGTCGGTGTAGTCGATGGCCTTGGAGAAGGTATAGGCGCCCTTCAACATCAGGCCATGCGAGTAGGACCGGTTCACCGCAACCTGCAGCGAGTGGTAATTGGAGCTCAGGAAGCCGTCCCACATGTTGGTGGCGATGTTGCGACCGAACTTGGCGTACTGCGGGCGACCGTTGGCACCAGCGCCCGGAGCTGCGGCGTTGATGTCCAGATCGGCCAGCAGGTGGACCGAGTGGGTGCCGACATAGGCGACCGAGGCCACGATATCCTGCGGCAGCTTGCGCTCGATGGTGGCGTTCCACGATTGTTCGTAGCCGCGGTGGATGAAGCTGTTCGGGCTGCGTTCGTCCACATTGCCGGGCAACTGCGCCTGGCCGGTGGA
>CAITMP010000666.1 GCA_903893525.1 uncultured Acidobacteriia bacterium
CCAGCCAATCGATGCTGCAAAGGCCATGGAAATTCTCCATGCGTCCCACTTGGTCCACCAAAGCGTCAATCTGTGGGTCTTCCTTCAACTCCCCGCCGCCGCTGGGCGAAAATGGCCCAGGCCAGTTGAACAGCTTGTAGAAGGAAAAGTACCGAATGGGTACCCCGCGTTCCATCAGCAGCGTGCTCCCTCCAACCCTGCCGTCCACGCATTTTTGGACCATGAACTCCGGATCGTTCACGTGGGCTAGTTCGCGCTCCATCGTAGCCGGATCTTGGATCAATCTCACGCCCGACCCCGCCATGCTTTGCGCCAATTTCAAGACCACTGGATAGCCGATAGCGGATGCCGCAGCCTTCGCTTCAGCACTCGAGGAGCACAATCGAAACTCCGGCACCGGAAGTCCCAAGCTAGCGGCCCGCTTCAGGAACGCCAACTTCGAGAGAACTTCGTCCAGTCGGTCCGGTGGCGGAAGGAAAGGCATCAATGCCGCGATGTCCCCACGGTCCGGTCTCTCGGAGATCGCGACCAGCAACGGTTCGTCACACGGCAGAATCCAGTCATAGGTGCGGGAATACTCCCCGATCCCTGCCGCCAAGGCTGCCGCAACCTCTTTCGGTCCGCCCTGAACGGTGATCTTGGCGTCCACGAAACGGCTTCTCAAAACGGCAACGCCAGTTCTAGTCAGGACCGTAACCCTGTAGCCCACCCGATGGAAGATCCACGGCAACCGGGCAACGCCGACAGCGTCCATGGAGACAACCAACAGAATGGAAGGCTGTTTCGAGGGAACCACCATGTAAATTTTAGTATAATGCTATTACCCCCCCCCGCAAATCAGACCTTCAGCTCCCAGGGCTTGCGGTACTTGCGCTCCAGATACTGCTTGATCTGCGGCTGGGCTGCCGTTTCCGTGGCTCCGTTCCAATCCACCCGCAGTCCGCTGCGCAGGGAAATATTGCCCAGTAGCGCCGTCGAGGTGGACCGGTGTCCGATTTCGATGTCGCTCACCGGCTTCTTGCGGCTCTTGATGCAGTCGAGGAAGTTCCGCCAGTGGTCCTTGCCGTGGTTGTTGGAGCTCTGCACGGTGGTTTCGGTCAAGCTGCTGCCCTTCTCCGGGAAGACGGTGTAGTTGGCCCGGTCGACGAAGATCGTACCCTTGTCGCCGTGGAACACGGTTCCGTACGTTTTCCCAGCCAGCGGCCCGCCGTAGAGGGCGTTGCCGTTGAACATGCGGTTTTCGTATGTGGCGATCATGCCGTTCGGGTATTCGTACGTCACCTGGAGAGTATCCGGCGTTTCGCGGTTGTCCTTGATTTGGTACTTGCCGCCAAGCGCCGTGACTGCCTTGGGAGGCAGTTCGTCGAAAGCCATTTGGACGATGTCCAGCACGTGGACGCCCCAGTCGGTCATCATGCCGCCCGCATAGTCCCAGAACCAGCGGAAGTGGGAGAAGGCGTTGGGGTCCATCCCGAAGCGGTTCTTGTTGAACGGGCGCTCCGGTGCGGGTCCCAGCCACATGTTCCAGTCGAGATCGCTCGGCGCGGCTGCGTCGGCAGGGTTGCCGATGCCCTCGGGATTGCCGTTCCCGTAGTTGAAGGTCCGGCAGAAGGTGACCTTGCCGATCGCACCCTGCTTCACCAACTCCGTAGCCTTCTGGAAATGGATTCCCGACCGCTGTTGTGTGCCGACCTGCACCACGCGGTTGTACTTCCGCGCAGCTTGGACCATCTTTCGGCCCTCGTCTATGGTGACCGACGACGGCTTCTCCACATAGACGTCCTTACCAGCCTTGCACGCTTCGACGGCCATGTAGGCATGCCAGTGGTCGGGCGTGGCGATGCAGACGGCGTCGACGGACTTGTCGGCCAGTACCTCGCGGAAATCCTTGATGCCCTTGGCTGCGGGCAGGGTGCCGGGCCCTTGGGGACCGCGGGCGCTGCGGGCCACAGCTTTTTCCAGATTCGGCTGGTAGACGTCGCAAACGGAAACCACCTCGACATCGGGGTGTCCCATGGCCGAGCCCATATTGCCCTGGCCTTGCCGTCCCACGCCGATGAACGAGACGCGGACACGGTCGTTGGCTCCTTTCACATTTCCAGTAAAGATGGCGGTGGTGAGGGCGGCAGCACCAAGTTTGAGAAGGTCGCGGCGGTTGTCCATGTCCGACACTTTATCACTCTGGACGCCGGACGGGAAGGACCTAGTCGAGCCGCCGTATTTTCAGGTTGCGGAAACAGACCTCGGCATCATGGTGTTGCAGCGAAATCATCGTGTCCCGTTGCAGCTTGCCGTCCGCTCCCGCGAATCCTTTCACCACAATCGGGTCGGTGATTTCAAATGAGAGCACCCTGGCCCCGTCGTACCAGTGCTCCACATGGTCTCCCCGCACCACGATGCGCGACTTGTGGAATTTCTCGGGCTCGGCCTGGATAACCGGGGTGGGCGCGAAGTACGTGTAGAGGGATGCCGTCCCGCGCTTGTGGTCCTTGATCGCTTCCTCCGCCACGGCGTCGTCCAGCAACTGGTATTCGAAGCCGCGCGCGCGGGCCTCGAACCCGTCCACCCCCTTCTTCTGCCAGCGGTCCGTCTTCTGGACCATGTATTTCACGCCGGAATTTCCGCCCTTGGCCAGTTTCCATTCGAATTCGAACTCGAAGGAGCGGTAGGTGTCAACCGTGCGGATATCCTGGAAGGCACCGGGACCCACGATGGTCCTGAGGCATCCATCCTGAATGGTCCACGTCTTCGGGAACGGAAGGCCGGTGACTTCTGTCCATCCCGTGGTCGTCGCTCCGTCGAACAGGGACTTCCATCCATCCGATTGCTCCTGCACGGTCAGGCGATTCTGGGCTTGAACAATCGCGGGACACAGAACCGCGGGACACAGAACCAATGCTGGGATGAAAAGGAGTGAAGCTTGAATCCGGGGCATAAACGATAGTATGTCCCAATAAGCACGGGATGCTACCATCCCGTTTTGCCGAGTCGCATTCCAGGAACACACTTCGCACGCAATCTTGTGGAGAGGCGCACGCTGCTCGTCCAACTGGTTCGGCGCGATTTCAACCAGCGCTATGCCGGTTCCGCAGCGGGCTGGCTGTGGAGTCTGATCCATCCGTTGGTGCTACTTGTTAGCTATACCTTTGTTTTCAGCGTCTTGGGAACCGGCAAGCTCACACCTGGCTATCCATTGTTTCTCTTTGCCGGAATGCTGCCATGGCTCCTGTTCAGTGAAACCGTGACCAGGTCCGCCACCTCGATCGTGGAGCACTCAAATCTTGTCACCAAGACGATGTTCCCCTCAGAGATCGTGCCAGTCTCCATCTTTCTCTCCTCGGTTGCCAGCCACGTCGCGACCGTCATGCTGTTTATGGTCGTCGTGCTCGGAACGCAGCGGTTCCTGAGCCCCCTTGTTCTCCTCCTACCGGTCTACCTGCTGTTTCTCGGCATGTTCGCCGTGGGAATTGCGTGGATCGTGGCCGCCCTCCAGGTTTACTTGCGGGACACCTCGCAAGTTGTCGCCGTCGCCATGACCTTCTGGATGTGGGTCACGCCCCTCTTTTTCGATGAAAAACGCTACGAGGCGGTCGGAGTCGGCTTTGTCGTGAAGGGCAATCCGCTGGCCTACATCGTCCGGGGCTACAGGGGGATGCTTCTGGGATCCCAAGTGGTATCCCTCCGGGATCTTGGAATCCTCGCAACGGTTGGAATCTCCACGTTCGTGCTCGGCGGCCTGTTCTTCCGCCGCATGAAGCGCGGTTTTGCCGACGTTCTTTAATGGTGTCGTCCCCCCCTCCTGGTACACTGGAGTTTTACGCCAGCTGCGAGCAGGCGCTCCGACCCGGTAGCTCGGAACCAATTCCC
>CAITMP010000667.1 GCA_903893525.1 uncultured Acidobacteriia bacterium
AAGCCTGCGACCGACGTGGATCGGGGAGAGAAGCCCTTCATCTCCGAATGGGGTGTGCAGAGCGGCCCGAAGTGGTCGCCGGACGGGAAAAAGATCGCCTTCGTCAGCACCCGCACCGACCACAGCTTCATCGTCGTCTACGACATGGCCACCAGGACCGTGAAATACATGTCGCCCAGCGTCGATTTCGATACCACGCCCCTGTGGATGGCCGACAGCATGCACTTGGTTTACGTGCGTCGCCCCGGTTTGCCGTTCGGCCAGCAGGCTCAGCAGGGCGGGGGAGGGGTCGGATTGCCGAGTGGTCCGGCGCTCCAGGCTGCGGTTCCGGGTGGGCGCGGCGGCGGCCGGGGCGGCCAGGCAGCAGCGACACCAACCGCAGCTCCATCGTCCGCCCTGAACAACACCCCCGGCGTAATGCAAGCCACTTTCAAGGGCGGATACAATCTGGCTTTCTACAAAGCCGACGTCTCCACCGGCGAGGCCAAGGAGATTTGGCACGCCCTCCCCAACGATCCCATCCTTTCCAATAGCGGCCAGTTCCGGATGGCCGGCGAACATCTCATTTTTCCCTTCGCCGCCGGTGGTGGCCGGGGTGGCGGTGGGCGGGGCCGCGGTGGCCCGGCACCCGCCGCGACACCAATATCCGACGAATGGGACCGCTACTACTCCCTCAACCTGGCCGATCCGTCGGCGCGTCCGGTTCTCTTGACGACTACCGACGGCATGATCGAGGACGCCACCGCCAGCCAAGTCTCGGCGGATGGCAAGACATTCTTCTACTGCACAAACGCCAAGGACATCGAGCGGCGGCACATCTGGGCCGTGCCTGTAGCGGGCGGAACGCCGGTACAACTGACCACCGGCGACGGAGCGGAGACCTATCCGGCACCACTGGCATCCGGGAAACACTTGGCCACCATCAGCGCCAACTGGAATCTACCGCAGTCAATCGGGATCTGGAAAACGGATTCCACGACCGCCGCCGCTCCGGCGCAGAAGCTGGTTTTCCCCACCTCCTTGGCCGGATTCCCCCAGGATCTGCACGTGAAGCCGGAAATTGTCATCACCAAGGCCCCGGACGGCATGGAGATCCACAACCAACTCTTCCTTCCGAAGGGCTTGAAGCCCGGTGAACGCCGTCCCGCGATCGTCTTCGTGCACGGTGGTCCGCAGCGGCAGATGATGCCCGCATACCACTACATGCAGTTCTACCACTGGGCGTACGGGATCAACCAGTG
This sequence comes from uncultured Acidobacteriia bacterium, assembly GCA_903893525.1. Taxonomy (GTDB): domain Bacteria; phylum Acidobacteriota; class Terriglobia; order Bryobacterales; family Bryobacteraceae; genus BOG-234. The sequence goes on from CAITMP010000667.1 coordinate 1,242, forward strand.
GCTCGCCAACCAGGGGTACATCGTGATGTCGGTCAACTACCGCCTCGGCGTCGGTTACGGACGCAGCTTCCGCGCGGCCGCAAATGCGGGCGCGGCGGGCAACAGCGAATACCAGGACGTCCTTGCAGGCGGCAAGTACCTGCAGACCCGTGCCGATGTCGATCCCAACCGCGTCGGCATCTGGGGCCTTTCCTACGGCGGACTGCTGACCGCCCAAGCGCTGGCAAGGAATTCGGACGTTTTCAAGGCCGGTGTGGATCTGGCCGGGGTGCATTTGTTCGGAAGCTCGCTCGACCCAGCGTCGGTGTCGTACAAGTCGTCGCCCATCAGCGCCATGGATGGCTGGAAGTCGCCGGTGCTACTCATCCAGGGCGACGACGACCGCAATGTGGCGTTCCAGCAGATGACCGGGCTGGTCCAGATGCTTCGGCAGCGGGACGTCTACACGGAGCTGATTGTTTTTCCGGATGACGTCCACGAATCTCTGCTGCACAGCCGTTGGATCTACACCTTGGGGAGGATGGAAACGTTCCTGCGCAAGTTCCTGTGGGAGCTGCCAAACAAATGAAAGAGCGCGTGGCGGAAATCTGCCTATCGTTCCCGGATACTTCGCGGCTGGACCACGGTAGCCATTCGCAGTTCCTGGTCAAGAAAAACACGTTCGCCTATTTTCTCGACAACCACCACGGCGACGGTATCGTATCGGTCACCTGCAAGGTCTTTCCGGGGGACAACGAGCTTCTGGTGAAGGCTGATCCAGCCAGGTTCTACCTACCCGCCTACATGGCACACCGCGGGTGGGTGGCGCTGCGGCTGGATGTGGGCGAACCCGACTGGGAGGAAGTATCCGAGTTGCTGAAGACCGGGTACAAGTTGGTTGCTCCCATCGTGAAACGGAAAAGTGCGGCGGGCACCTAGGAATCGTTGTCCCTGAACTCCCGCCGCAGCCTGTCCAATTCCGCCTTCAGCTCCGTCACGACCTTCCTATTCCTGGGTTCGGCGTACACGTTCCGCATCTCGTGCGGGTCAGCCACCATGTCAAACAGTTCCCACTCGGGCTCGGTGTCCTGGTTCACCGATCCTGAGGTGCCCAAGGCTTTCCCGTAGTAGTAGATCAACTTCCATCTGTGGGTGCGCACGCCGTAGTGGGCCGGAACATTGTGTTCGGTCAGGTGCATCCAATACCGGTAGTACATGGACTTCCGCCAGTTTGCGGGTGTCCGACCCTCCAGGACCGTCCGCAAGCTTCGTCCCTGCATGTCGCCGGGCACTTTGGCACCGGCGTAGTCGAGAAACGTTTCCGGGAAGTCCAGATTCAGCACCATGTCGCGGTTCACCGTAGCGGCCTTCACCTTGCCTGGATAACGCACCAATAGTGGCATCCGCAGGGACTCCTCGTACATGAAACGCTTGTCGAAATACCCGTGGTCGCCCAGGAAGAAACCTTGGTCCGAGGTGTAAACCACAATCGTGTTGGAGGCCAGCCCGGATGAGTCGAGGTAGTCGAGCATCCGCCCAACATTGTCGTCCACGCTTGCAATGCACCGCAGGTAATCCTTGATGTAAAGCTGGTAGGCCCACTTCCGCAGTGCGTCGCCCTTGAGGTCCGCCGGTATGTCTACCTTCAGATCCGTCTTGGTCATGTCCTCGCCCACGCGCATTTTTGTGTTTCCGGCGGCGCGGGAACGGTTCTCGTAGTGGTCGAAGAGGTTGGCGGGCTCGGGGATCGTCTCGTTGTCGTACATGTGCGCGTGCTTGGCGTCCGGTTGCCAGGGCCGGTGCGGCGCCTTGTGGTGGCACATCAGGAAGAACGGCTTGGCGGGATCCCGTTTCTTGATGAAATCGAGCGATATGTCGGTGATCAGGTCCGTGGCGTATCCCGTATGCTTGGTCCGCGTTCCCATTTCGATCAGAACTGGATCGTGGTAGGCTCCCTGGCCCGGTAGAATATTCCAATAGTCGAAACCCGAAGGGTCTTTCGCGAGGTGCCATTTTCCGACCATCGCAGTCTGGTATCCGGCAGCGCTCATCAACTTGGCGATGTTTTGCTTACTCGGATCGAGACTGTCATCCAGCGTCTTGACGCCGTTGAGCTGGCTGTACTGTCCGGTCATGATCACGGCCCGCGAGGGAGTACAGATCGAGTTCGTGCAGAAGCAGTTCTGGAAGAGCATGCCCCCGCCCGCGATCCGGTCGATGTTTGGCGTCTTGTTGATCCCGCTCCCGTAGGCCGAAATGGCATGGGCCGCGTGATCGTCCGCCATGATGAACAGGATGTTGGGGCGTGGTCCGGTTGCCCCGCTGGCACTTTGCGTCGCCCGGACGGCTCCGGTAACTGCCAACAGCATCGTGGAGAAAAGTTGCCGCCGTGTCAGCGGTAGCCCATGGCGAGGTTCCGGTTCCGCCTGGCGATCTGGTTCAACGGGAGGGAGGACGTCCATGGGAAAACGGTACCATGCTGATGCGAAGTGCACTCTTGCTGCGCCTACCGAACGACCGGCAAGGCAAGGTTGATCGAAGCCCCGTTCACCACCAGCACTGCCGAAACCTTTCCGCCGGTTTCCGGAATCGTGAGCGGATAGCTGAAGTTCAATTGGTCGATCACCAACCCAGGTGCCGATCCGCAATAACCCACTTGGGTTGGAACTCCGCCGATAGTCAACTGGCACGACCCCGTAACCGGATTCGCCACGAGTGGTGCTGGTGTCCCGTCTAGAAGGCCCGTCGCCACTGGGCCAAATCCGTTGCCCCACATCACGCAAGCCGCACCGGACTTCGGTATGCACCCAGTCACCAATGCCGTCCCCGCCGAGTAGTCCTGAAAGATCCCTGGGGCTGCCACCGAAAAAGCAACCGGTTCGGCAAAACTTGCGCTTGCCCCTCGAGCCACAGTCACACCCACCGGATTGCCGGTTGCCGGCGTCGCCCATGGCACTTGGAAATTGATCTGCGTTGGCGATACATAAGTAAGCGGCGCGGGGACCCCGTTCACCGCAATGACCACCCCCGAAGGCGTTGAGGTGGCGAAGGAACCCGTCTGGGCATTGAAGGTCGACGGATACGTTCCCTCGGCCAGGTTGCTGCCATAGACCGTGGCAAGCCCGCCCGCCGCCAGATTCACACCACCGAGCGCAGCGTCCACAATCCCATTCGGGCTGATGTTCGGCGTCCCGCTCGCCAGCGCGACCTGCTGGTAAACCCGAACGTAGTCCACCAGCATCTGTTGGGGAAATGTTGTGGTTGCGTTCGGATACCCGACCGGCGCTGGACTGCCGCCAACGGCCAAGTTGAGCAACAGGAACATCGGGTTGTTGTCAAATACCCACGTTCCGCCTGAGGGCAGGGACGCCGGGGTGGTCTTGAAGTAGGAGACGCCATCGACCAGGAACTCAACACTGCCGGGCCCCCAGTTCACAGCATATATATGGTAATCATCTGCGAGCTTGGCACCACCGGGGAGGGTGTAGTTCGCTCCGACTCCCGCGCCTGCGTAGTTGGGCCCATGGATGGTGCCGTGGTTCAGCGCGGCGTCGTTGGCCGTAACACCGAAATTTTCCATGATGTCGATTTCGCCACAGTTGGGCCAGCCGACCTTGTCAATGTTGGTTCCAAGCATCCAGAAAGCGGACGGGCCGCGCGGGGCACGGCATCAAGTGCGGGAGAAACTGATCGCGGCCAGGTCGTCCGCTTGTTTCTCAGAAAGGGCCAAATCCCCTGTGCGTAGGGCATCTTGATTCGCGCCTCCACCTTGCCGTAGGAAAAGGAGAATGTCGACTGGGTCTTGAGGCGAGCCGACGTGTAGCCGCCATTCACGTTCAAGGCCTGAATCACCAAATGTCCCCTGCCATCCTGGAACGAATTCGCGGTCGAGGTAGTGTAGTTCTCCAGTTCGTTGTTGCCCCAGCCACCAGCGCCGGTATCGTAAGCCCATTTGCTGGAATCGGGAGCGCTTCCGGCCGCACCGCTGAATTCATCGGACCAGTTTAATTTCCACCCGGTAGTCTGGCAGATTGCTGGGCCGACACCGAGGACCAGGAGAAGAATGGATGTTCGGGTCATAGCCAGCCTGAGTATATACCTTTTTCAAGAAGGAGCCTTGGACCGCCGCTGGTCTTGCGGTTGGCTGGCCAGCTTCTACTCGGCCAGCAGCTTCTCCACGGTGTGGGTGATCTCCGTCACCATCTCCCCATGCAGTTCACCCGTAGCCCGTCCCGCAAACCCGGCGTGCGTACTCCTGACCAGTCCATCGCGTCCCGGAATGAACGTTGCGGGCCACGTGTTTAGATTCACCGCCTGGGGCAAGCGCTCGTGCACCGAGTCCTGCACTCCGCCCAACAGAACCGCTTACCAGAAGGGAAAACATTGGTCTGGGAACCGAACTTCGCAAGACCGGGGAGGAGGCGTAGCTGCACCTGCGCCGCTCAGCCGCAACGTGCGTAAACCCATGGCCGAGATTGCGCGGCAACTCGTGTACGGCGCGGCGTAGGCGAAAGCATGTAAACGCGTTCGGGGTGAACTCGCCTTTGATTGTCCGGGCTTGGACCAACACGGCTGAAGCCCGGTAGCGGAAAACACTCCAAACCCAGCAGTTGGGATGGGGTGCCAAAGCCCTGGTCCCGGCGAAAAAACGGATGGGACTTTCATCAGTCACAACCATGGAAAATAAATTCGACCACTGCGAACCATAACAAAACACGGCTTCAACTCCACTTCTTGCGCCCGTCGAAGCACGGCCCCTGGTTCGTTTTGCAGCCCCTCCGCGCTACGATCATCGCGCGATGGAGAATCTGACTCAAAATACGCCCAAACCCCGCACCGCGGCCCAAATCGCCGCTTCCCGTGCCAACGGTGCCAAGTCCAAAGGTCCCGTAACCCCCGAAGGCAAGGCCATCTCCGCCCAAAACGCCGAACGCCACGGTATCTTCGCCCGCATTTGCACCATCCAGGGCGAAGCGCCCGAACTTTTCACCAGCCTCATTGCCGACCTCTACGAAACCTGGAGCCCCACCGACGAGCACGAGCGCGCCCTCGTCGACACCATGGCCATGGCCCTCTGGCGCCG
>CAITMP010000668.1 GCA_903893525.1 uncultured Acidobacteriia bacterium
CGACACCATGGTCAGCGCCATCTGGCGGCGCTCCCGCTGCCTCTCCATCGAAACCGCCGGCATCAGCCACATCCACGCCAAACAACGCGCCGCCTGTCTCCCGCCCCTCCATCCCGAACTCCAAGGCTCCTACGACCAAATCTTCCGCGCCCTCGTCGCCAACCCCGCCGAACAGCACACCCTCGACCTCCTCCACCGCTACGAGGCCCGCCACACCCGGACCTACGAACGCGCCCTCAAAAGCCTGCTCGCCTACCGCAAGGCGAACCAAACGAACCCAAGCCCGGCTCTCGAAAGTGTGTCCCACAACCTCCACGAACCCACCCCGCCGGCCATCCCAGAATCGATACAAGCACCCGCGCCGCAACCGGCCACTGCGTCGACCCCCGAAATCCAGCCAATCGAACCCAAGCCAGCCCCGGCCCCCATTCCCCGCCCCCACAACAACCACCCCAGCCGCACCAGTTTCAAGAAAATCTCCCGCAAAAACAGGCGCCGGAAGTGATCGGCCACGGCCGCTGGAAAATCCCATCCGTCCTATTTGCAGCAGTTTCCAGCCCGCGTTGGGGGAAGTGTGCCCGCCCCGCCCTGCACGAACCGCATGGAGGGCTGCCGTTCCTACCGGACATGGCGCTTTCCGATTCCATCATCCATGTACCCAGGCCACCCAAAATTCGTATACAATGTCTTGGAACAGCGGCGTTAACGTTAACCGTCGCAACAGGGAGTCTTCGCCATGAAGTTCGTAACACGCCTCGCGGTTGCCGCCGCGATGATTCTTGTATCTACGGTCTGCGCCTTCGGCCAGTCCAGCCTTGGCCAGATCACCGGATCGGTCACAGACAACTCCGGGTCCGCCATTCCCGGTGCTGCGGTCCGCGTCAGGAGCATAGACACCAACGTGTCTTCCGAAACCGTCTCCAGCAGCGACGGCATCTTCAACCTGCTCTCCCTGATCCCCGGCAAGTACGAACTGACGGTCCAGAAGGCTGGCTTCGAGAAGTCCGTCACCACCGGCATCGAGGTTTCCACCAGCCAGACCAGCACCGTCAACGCCCGCCTCACTGTGGGCCAGGTGAGTTCGACAGTCGAAGTCACAGCGCAATCGCCGATGCTGAACTCGTCCACGTCCGAGGTAGCAACAACGGTGGGACGCGACCTCCTCCACGAACTGCCGTTCACCGAGCGCAACGCCCTCGAAGTGGCCATGCTGGTGCCCGGCGTGCGTGGCGACCCCAACAGCCCCGGCCAGGTCTTCAGCGAAAACGCCGGCATCTACACCGCCAACGTGGCCCCGGGCGCGGCTACCAATGTTTCGGGCGGCATGCCCGGCGCAACCTCCATCATGGTCGACGGCTCCAATGTCACCCAGGCCAGCATCGGCCGCACCGCTCTCACAGTCTCGGGCGCGATGGTCGGCGAGGTGACCGTGATCACCAACGGCGTCCCCGCCAAATACGGCAACACCGGCGGCGGCGTGGTGATCCAGTCCACCCGCAGCGGCACCAACGAGTACCATGGCCAGATTTCATGGCGCCACAACGACCCCTTCTTCAACGCCCAGCCCCTCGGCAATACCATCCCCAACGGCCAGCACCAGAACTTCTTTGGTGCCTACGCGGGCGGCCCGGTACTGATCCCCCACGTCTACAAGGGCAAGGACCGCACCTTCTTCTTCGCCGGCTACGAGCCCGCCCGCCTGTTCAATTCCACCAGCACCCCCGGCACCATCGCCACGCCCGACGAGCTTTCCGGCAAATTCGCCAACGCCTATTCGCTCATCAACACCACGATCCTTTCGCAGCAGGGACTCGCCGCCGCGCTCGCTGCGCCCCGCACCGGCGGGCTTTTCTACCAGTCGGCACTGAATTCCAACGGCTTCCCCACCGGTCCGCAGTACACACCGTCCAGCCAATACCAGGCGATCCCGAACAATGATCTTTCGGCGCAATTGGCGAAGAACCCCTTCGCCTCGTGCGTCCTCTCGCAAATGCCGACCCCGAAGAATCCCGGTCCGTTCGTCCAGTTCCTCCGCCCGGACGGCCTCTGGATCAACACCGGCTACAACGTCTCCCTGATCCGCGGCGTGTCGAACGTGGACAACCGGTATTCGGCACGCCTCGACCACGTGATTTCCCCCTCGGACCGCATGTTCTTCCGGTTCGCCATCGCGCCGCTGACCTCCGTGCGGTTCTCCGGCTACCCCTTGAACTCGCCCCTGACCAGCATTCCTTCCGACAATTCGTGGGCCCAGAAC
>CAITMP010000669.1 GCA_903893525.1 uncultured Acidobacteriia bacterium
GTATCGAAGTCGGTTCTGATTGAGATCTCTCGCGCCGAGGACACGGCGGCGCAGCTGAAACTTTGGGCTGCGGTCCGTGATGGTGCGAACACCGTCCGTGCATTGCGCGCCAACAAAAAAGTTCCAGGAAAGAGTGGTGAAGGATCGCCACCAATCGATAAGGCGTTTCGCGCCGGGCAGCGCTTTGCAACCACCATTGCGGCCATCCCGGAGTCCGACAGAAGCCGACTTGGTGAATTCGACGAGATTGTCGAACGCCTGCTCGCTCTTCTCAGCGCGTACAGTCAGGGTTCCTAGCACGTCTTATTCACGTTGACGACGCAATCCAAGAAGGGGACAATGGCGGGTTATCAATTGGCTCCGAATACTCCAGCTTACGCTTTTGGTGGTGGCTCGCGGTTGAGCGGGAAGCGAAGGAAATGCAATGAAAAGAATCCCGAATGCATTACTAGCTTTACTTCTGCTTTGCCTCGTTCCGATAGCTACTGAAGTGCGGTCTTCGACAAATTTGCCCAATATGTCGGTGTCTTTGTCGCGAAGGGACCTAGTGGCTATGTTGAATTGGAGCGACAGACTCAGCAATACATTGTTAAGTATAACACACTTGGGTCACTATTTGAGTTGGATGTCAGGACAGATTTCGTAGTCGTAGAAGGAGAGCGCTCCCCTGTGCGATTCGCCGAAGATTATCCTGTTGTATTATACGTACGCGTGAAAGATCAGACAGTGGATCCGGTTGAACTTATAGAATTCCAAGTTATGAGTTCTGCCAAAGGAAAGAGAGCAGTTGCTGTTTATGGCGGCGGTAATCTTACTGGGACAGCGCATAACATAACACAAAGAAGCGCAGTACCATTTTCTGCAAGTAATTTTGGAACACAATTTTACGTTATAAGCCCACAAAAGCCGCTGTCGCCGGGCGAGTATTGCCTTAGCACTAAGGACGAGCAACAAGTGTTTTGTTTTGGCATCGACCCGCGCTAGCCCGGCTTATTCACGGTGACGACAGTGGAATGGCGCGCGCCGCGGCGTTGAACTGAAGGCGCGGGTTCTCGGTGCGCGCTTTTGCGGCGCGGTCTGGACGGTGGATTTGATCTCCGACGGGGGTCGAGACGGGGGCGGGGCGGTTTGGGGGCTTGGCCCCATGTCTCAGGGCGGAGCGGCTCGCAGGGCGATGGCCAGCACCCCCGCCCGCAGGATCGAGGCCACCGAATGGGTGATCAGGGCCGGATGGCGCGGGTCGCCGATCAACCCGGCTAGCCGATCGACAATGCCGATCCGTCGGTCGGCCAGGCCCCGCAGCGCCACCCCGCCGGCCCAGGTGATGCGCTCACCGTCTTGCGCGACACGCTTGGCAAATCGAACAGAAAGCCGGTATCGTCGTCCATGGCGGGCGTGGTGCCTCCGTTGCTCGGAACGTAATTACCCACCCCCCTTTTTTGAGCCCCTTGCCAGCGCCGTAAATGTCTGAATCCATGGGGGAATGGAACGAGGTGATTTGCAGCGGCTCAGCAAAGAACAATTGATCGAGCTGATTCTGCGTTTGCAGCGTCCGGAGAAGACTTCGCGCAATTCCTCCAAGCCGCCGTCGACGGACAAGAAGGCGAAGCGGGAAGGGTCTCGGCCGGGTGGCGCCAAGCCAGGGCATCAGGCGCACAATCGACAGCTGGCGGAGAATCCCGATGAGTTTCGCGACTACCGGCCGGAGGTCTGCGAGCAGTGCGGCGGGCGGTTCGGACTGGACGCAGTGGAAGAGCTGATCGGCGAATATGACGAGATCGAGCTTCCGCCGGTCAAGCCCTACATCATCCGCCATCGCCGCTACGCCTGCCGGTGCGGACGTTGCGGCCTGCTCGCCGAGGCTGCGGCGCCGACCATTGCGGGGACGACCCCATTTGGTCCGCGCATTCACGCCCTGGCGATCTACTACAAGACCTTCCAGGCCCTGTCTTACGAGCGGCTGCGGTTCATGTTCCGCGACGCTTTCGGCCTTGCGGTAAGTGAAGGGGCGCTGATGAACATGTTCGCCCGCACACAACCAAGGTTTAGATGCGAAGCGGTCAAGGCCCGCGACGTCCTTCGCACCGCCAAGGTGGTCGCCAGCGACGAGACCGGCGTGCGCATCGAGGGGACCAATTCCTATCATTGGGTGTTCCACTGCAAGGACGCCGTGGTTCATCAGCCCGACTATTCCCGCGCCGCCCGCGTGGTCGTCGAGGTCATGGACGGACATGTTCCGGATGTGTGGATCTCCGATCGCTATTCGGCCCAACAATCGCATGGCCTGCGTCATCAGACCTGCCTGGCGCATCTGGCGCGCGACGCCAACTTCGCCCTCGAACACGGCTCGGACGATCTGCCCCTCTGGTTCAAGCTCTGGTTCGACAGCGCCTTCGAACTGGCCAGAGTGATCCCTGATCGAGCCCACTCCACCATCGCGGCCAGGAAGCGCCAACTGGAAAAGCGCCTCACCGAGCTGCTGAGCGTCAAGACCGGCTGCACTCTCGCCCAGGAACTACAGGCCAAGATTGCCCGCGCCCGCCATCAGCTTCTAACCTTCTGCGACTATCCCGGCGAGGTCGACGCCACCAACAACGGCTCGGAGCGCAAACTCCGCCCATGCGTGATCCAACGAAAGGTAACCAACGGCTACCGCGCCATGTGGGCCGCGCAAGCCGAAGCCGACGTCAGAACCACCGTCGACACCGCAAGGCTCCGGGGCGCAACCACCTTCGACGTCATCGCCGCCGCCCTCGCCTGAAACACGCCAGTCAACCCAGCCAACACTGGGAAAATGGGGGGTGGGTAATTACGAGATGGCGGACCTTGGTGAGCTCACCTTGTGGATAGTGGGCGCTATCCTTTTGGGTAGTCGCGGTCGGGCCCTGCCCCGTTGAGCCAAACCACACAACCCCAGATTGGCCAAAGAGCGCCTATCTGGAAGGTGAGGTCGAGTAGCGCCCGAACCTGACCATCGTCACCGGCGGCCAAGTCACCCGCGTATTGCTCGACGGTGAGGGCGGGAGCCTGACCGCGACAGGTGTCGAATGCCGCGACCCGTCCGGAGAGACCAGGGTCCTCCAGCCACCCATGAAGTGATTCTTAGCGCCGGCGCGGTCGGCTCACCGCACATTCTGATGCTGTCGGGTATCGGGGCCCGTCGCGAACTGGAGAATGCCGACGTCGTCTGCCGGCTCGACAACCCCCACGTCGGCAAACATCTGAAGGACCACATCCAGTGCGCCATGGTCTTTCCGGCGCCCGGAATCGGCCTGCCGATGTCGGAGGTGGGTATTTCGCTCGGCCCCGACGCCTTGCGCGGTGCGGGAGGTCCACTCCCCGCCGATCCAGCCGACGACGACAAGCTGACGATCGAACAGGCCGAACTCAAGGCCGAAGCAGAACGCCGGCTGTGGGAATGGCAC
>CAITMP010000670.1 GCA_903893525.1 uncultured Acidobacteriia bacterium
AGGTTCCCGAATGCGTTCAGCGGGGCCAGGGTAAGGACGAAAAACACCATCAGCGTTCCATGCAACGTCAGAATTGAAAGGTATAGTTCCGGGGTCATGATTCCGCCGGAGGCTTTCGTCGGCCAAACCGACGCGAACCACGCTACGGGCGTCTGCGGATATACCAAGTGGAACCGCATCAGTAGCGACAGGGCCACGCCGATCAGCACGGCACCCAAGGAAAGGAAAAAATAGAGGCGCGCGACGGTCCTGTGGTCGGTGAGGGATGCGGTCATTGGTATACTAGCGTGCAAAAAGTGTTACGGTCCCGGCTTCGACGGGCGAAACCCGAATTACCGTCCTTGCGGGAAGGTCCACCGGCACTCGGTACTGGTATGTCCTGAGATAGCGCGGGTCAAATCGGTAGATCCATACCAATGGTACGATTCCTCCGTTCGGCAGTTCCGCCACCACTTGCGCGCTCTGGCCCGGACGCAACCCGTTGGGCCGAATTGCGGCCACTTTGCCGCCTGTGGCGGACTGCCATCGACGGGAAAACTTGGATGGGACGGTCGAGCCGGGCCTGGCAGTTCCGTCGGGCAGCCACTTCGAGTCGCCTTCGGGTGCTCCGCCTTCGACCCAATCGGAGAGAAGTTCAATCTCCTCCTGTGTCAGTCCGGCATCGTCGCGGAATTCCCCGAATCCCTTGACCGCTTGCCACGGTGGCATGCGCCGGTTGCCGGTCTCCTCTTTGATGGCCTTGGCCCAGGGACGGGTCGATGCATAGTCAAGCAAGGAAAAACTTCCCTTGCCGTTATGGCAGGAGACGCAGCGCCGGTCCACCAGCCGCGAAATCTCCTTGGTCCACGTGACTTTCGTCGTTATCACGTCGTGGCCGAACAGAGGGACGGCGAGCAGCAGGAGGGCTGTTTTCAACGCAACGCTCCTACCGGTATGTCGAAAGCGACTGTGTTCACGACCCCGGCACGTTGGAATTGCACCCAGACCCGATGCATGCCCTCGCGCGGAAAGATGATGTTGAACTGGATCTGCTTGCTGCCGTCCCCGGGCGGGTCGGTCACATAAACGGGATGCAGGTGCATCATGTCGATCAGATCCGCGCTGGCCGCCATCATGTGCCCCATGGCACCGAGGTAGGGTTCGAGGCCATCGACGGGCGACAGGCGGAAGAACATCATGGTCTTGAATCCGGCCAAGGGCTGTTGGGGTTCGAGCAGCAGTTCCACGCCGACATTTTCGCCCCGTTTGGGCTGCTGGTCCGTTGGCGGGACGGCGGTGGCCAGTCGGAATCCCTTGCCTGGCACCAGCAACGTTCCGGCAATCAGCTGCGGCGTCCCCCCGTGCGGGTAGAAGTCGCTCAAGACCCGGTACATGCCCGGCTTGGGAAGCTCCAACTCGATCCGGAATTCGGCGCTGGCCGGGTCAAACTCGGGATGAACGTGCGCGAAGAATTCCAAGTCCTGGCTAATGACGAACAGGTGGAATGTCCGCTCGTGCATTACCTCGAAATCGCGGACGGGCCTGTCCGACGCGGGGTCCCGAACGAGGAGGCTAAAACTGGTGCCGGACCGCTTCAGTTCCACCACGTATTCGCGGGTCTCCGGTATTCCGGCCACCAGCTTCATCCCGCAACGTGGGCAGTTGCCAGGAGTGCTTGAACGCACGTCCCGGTCCATTGGGCAGACGAATTCCGGCCCGGTATTGGGGGCTTGGGCCCAGCCGGAAACCGCCGTGAGTGCGGCAAGCACATTTCGACGAGAAATCCACCCGTCAGCCATGTATCCAGCATAGCGTCCAGCATGACAATCCTGTATACTAGTGAAGACGGTCTTGGTGCGCCCGTAATGGGCGGTCCGACCAGGCAGAAGGCGCTCACCTTTGCATGAAGGCGCTCCGCCCACACGCGTTCCATTGCGCGTCGGGCGAAGTATTGTCTTTCGGCGATTTGACATCTAGCGCCGCCTTCGATAGCCTATATTGGTAAGCGCAAACATTTACGGAGTGGTGTCTTCATGAGTACGGTCTTTCCGACACTGTCGGAAATCGAAAGAAAGTGGCATGTCATTGATGCCAACGATGTAGTCCTGGGCAAGGTTGCCGCGAAAGCGACACGCCTGCTGATGGGCAAGCACAAAGCGATCTGGACGCCCTTTCTCGATACGGGCGACCATGTCATCATTCTCAATGCCGCAAAGGTCAAGCTGACCGGCAACAAGGATGACCAGAAGATTTACCGGAGCTATACGGGCTTTCCCGGCGGCTTGGTGGAGACAGGGGCCCGCAAGGTCCGTGCGACCCGCCCCGCCCGCATGATCGAGGAAGCCATCGAGGGCATGCTGCCCAAGACGAAGCTCGGCAAGCAGATGTACCGGAAGCTGAAGGTTTATGCGGACGACAAGCATCCGCACGCCGCCCAGCAGCCCACCGCGATGACCGTGGCGTAGTGACAGGCCGGGTCTGAATCGCGAAGAGCAGCCCCAGCAGGACATAGGAAAGAAGGAATTGGACGTTGGCGTTTAAGAAAATTGAGCAATATCTGGGCACGGGCCGTCGCAAGACCAGCGTCGCCCGCATTTTCCTGCGGCCGGGATCCGGCAAGATCACTGTGAACGGTCGCGCGTTTGAAAATTATTTCCCGACCGAGGCGACGCGCTTTCCGGCGCAGCAGCCCCTTCGTTTGGTCGAAATGCAGGACAAGTTCGACCTTTTGATCCTCGCAAGTGGTGGCGGTGTGAACGGCCAGTCCGGAGCTATTCGGATGGGTGTTTCGCGCGCGCTGATCGAGTTCAACGCCGAGTTGCGGCCGATCCTCAAGAAAGCCGGCTTCCTGACACGGGACGCCCGCCAGAAGGAGCGCAAGAAGTACGGTCAAAAGGGCGCGCGCAAGCGCTTCCAGTTCTCCAAGCGCTAATCCCCGGATTGCGCTGCTTGGATTTCAGCGGTGGGGGTGCGGACTTCACGGTCCGCACCCCATTTTCTCGATTTGTGCGTATTCTTTGCGTCTCCGCGCCAATCCATCTGCAATCGCCCATCCCTCCCGCAGTGCAAATCTCGCTTAGGGCGCACATCGGGGCTGCCGGGCTCAACACCAAGGAGTTTTTTTGCCAGCAATATCGATGAAAGAATTGCTCGAAGCAGGCGTTCACTTCGGGCACCAGACCAAGCGCTGGAATCCAAAGATGAAGGAATATATCTTTGGCGAACGAAACGGAATCTACATCATCGACCTCCAGAAGACGCTGAAGCTCTTCAAGGATGCCGCGCGGTATGTGGTTGAAATGGCCGCCCAGGGCAAGAATGTCCTGTTTGTGGGCACCAAGCGCCAAGCGCAGGAAGCCGTCGCCGAAGAAGCGACCCGCTGCCAGATGTACTACGTCAACCAACGCTGGCTGGGCGGTTTGCTCACCAACATGGTGACTGTCCAGAAGTCGATCAAGCGCCTCAAGGAGCTTGAGTTGATGAACGCGGAGGGCAGCTACGGCGGACGCCCGAAGAAGGAAATCGTCCGGATGGAGCGCGAGCGCAAGCAGCTCGATTCCAACTTGGCCGGTATCAAGGACATGCCCGGCCTGCCGGACGTGATCTTCATCATCGACTCCAACAAGGAAGCCATCGCGGTCAAGGAAGCCCGTCGTCTGGGTATCCCGGTTGTCGCCATCGTCGACACCAATTGCGATCCCGACGAAGTGGATTGGGTGATCCCCGGCAACGATGACGCGCTCCGCGCCATCCGCCTGTTCACCAGCAAGATCTCCGATGCCGTGATTGAAGGGCGCGCACTGGCCACCGAACACGACTTCACCGCCGAGAAGGTTGCCTCGGATGAAGCCGGTGTCGAGGACATTACGGACTATACCCAATACGTGGACGCCAAGGATCTCGAGCAAATCATGCAGGAAAGCCTGATGGTCGACGGTTCCCCGGCTGCCACCCGCAAGGGCCCCGGTTCCGAAACCGCCGAGCCGGTTGCCGAAGCCACCCAGACCATCGGCTAGTCGCTGTGACGGCGCACCATCCCCGCTACTGTTTGCGAAACAGCTTGCTGGGTGAATGGTGCGCCTTCGCTCGTCCAGCCACAAATCCCCCAACCGCACCTGACACAACCAGCATTCGATAATAGAAACATATGGCCGAAATCAGCGCAAGTCTAGTGAAGCAGCTCCGGGAACGTACCGGCGCTGGAATGATGGAATGCAAGAACGCCCTCACCGAGGCGAAGGGTGACTTGGCGGAAGCCGAAGTCGTACTCCGCAAGCGCGGAATTGCCTCGGCAAGCAAGAAATCCAGCCGCAGCACCAAGCAAGGCACCATCGGCACCTACATCCACGCGGGTGCCCAGTTGGGTGTTCTCGTCGAAGTCAACTGCGAATCCGACTTCGTGGCACGCACCGACGATTTCCAGGAATTGGTCCGCGACATTGCGATGCACATCGCCGCAGCCGATCCCCGGTACATCCGCCGCGAAGACGTGACCCCCGAGGACCTCGCCAAGGAAAAGGACATCCAGAAGGCCCGCGCACTCAACGAAGGCAAGCCTGAAAAGGTTGCCGAGAAGATTGTTGAAGGCCGGATGGCGAAGTTCTATGAGGAGGTCTGCCTCCTCGACCAGCCTTTCGTGAAGGAAAATTCCGTTACGATCGACCAGTTGGTGAAGGCGAAGATCGCCAAGTTGGGCGAGAACATCACGATCTCCCGGTTCACCCGGTACAAGGTCGGTGACTCCGAACAGGCTTGATCGTTCGCTCCAAAGGCGGACCCTCGGGTCCGCCTTTTTTTGTGCCGTAAACTGGATTCAATGCCCAAATACGAACGCATCCTCTTGAAGCTCAGCGGCGAAGCCATGGCCGGTCCACAGTCGTTTGGCATCGACGGCGAAAAGGTGAAGGCGCTGGCTCACGAAGTCGCTGCGGTCGCGCGCGAAGGTGTTCAGGTTGGAGTCGTGGTGGGCGGTGGCAATATTTTCCGCGGCGTTGCGCTGGCTGCCAAGAGTATGGACCGCGTTACTGGCGACCACATGGGTATGCTGGCTACCGTCATCAACTCCCTGGCCCTATGCGATGCACTGGAGCAGATCGGCCAGCACACGCGTGTGATGAGCGCCATCGAGATGCACCAGGTGGCCGAGCCCTACATCCGCCGTCGTGCGATCCGCCATTTGGAAAAAGGCCGGGTGGTGATTTTTGCTGCCGGCACGTCGAACCCGTTTTTCTCCACAGACACGGCAGCCAGCCTCCGCGCGCTCGAAATCAAGGCGCAAGTCATTGCCAAGGCCACCAAGGTCGATGGCGTGTACGACAAGGATCCGAAAAAGTTTGACGATGCTGTTATGTACGAGCACATCACCTACACCGAGGTTTTAACCAAGTCCCTCGCCGTGATGGACGCGACTTCGATCGCGATGTGCCGCGACAACAAGCTTCCCATTCTCGTCTTCAACCAACTGACGCCGGGCAACATCATGCGGATGGCGACCGGCGAACCGGTCGGTACGATTATCGGGCCCCCACTTTCCTAGTCGTAAGTTTTGGGCCTAGACTGGAAACAGAAACCAACATGACCACCGTAAAGGAAATTGAATCCAGCGCCAAAGAGCGTATGGAAAAAGTACTGGGCGACCTGCAAAATGCGATGGCGACCCTCCGCACAGGTAGGGCTAGCGTCCACCTGCTGGACAACGTGCGCGTCGACTATTACGGCAACCCGACGCCTTTGAACCAGGTTGCCAACCTGCATGCCGAGCCTGGCATGCTGACGGTCCAACCGTGGGACGTGTCGCTGATTTCCGCGATCGAGAAGTCCATCCGCGTTGCCGAATTGGGCGTCAACCCCGCCAATGACGGGAAAGTCGTCCGCGTCCCGATTCCTCCGTTGAACGAAGAGCGCCGCAAGGAACTGGCCAAGAAGCTGCACGGCATGGCTGAAGACCACCGCGTTGCAGTCCGCAACGTCCGTCGCGATTGCAACGACGCAGTGAAAAAGCTCGCCAAGGACAAGAAGATTGCCGAGGACGAGGAGCGCCGCGGCCAGGATGAAATGCAGAAGATCACTGACGCCACCATGGCCAAGCTGGACTCCATGGCCCGTGTCAAGGAAAAGGAACTGCTGGAAATTCGGTAGCCAACGGGGAGGCGGGTTCCGGCCCGCCTCCCCATCCCCGTTTAGGCCTTCAGATATCGACGGCGGGCCATGACCACACATGCGCCGCCAAGCATAGTCGCCCACGTTCCGGGTTCGGGGAGCGCGGCTTCCGTGACACCCACATTATCCACATATTGCGTGGGTGCGTTATTGCCACCGCCAACGCAGCAGCGGGTAACTTCGATGGACAACACGTGGGCACCGGCCGTCAGAATGATGGTGCCGCTTACCGAGCCGCGAACCACTTCGTGTGACGTGGAGAATCCGAAAAGCGTTGTTGTCCCGACCCCAACATTGTCCACGAGAATGCGGAACCGACCGGGATCACCGTTGATTTGCCCCGTCAGGTCATTCTCGGCGGCGATGTTGGCAAAGAAGGAATAGTAGGCCGTGTCGGGCGCAATGATCGTCTGACGGATTCCGCCGCCGTCTTGGGTGCAGCACGTGGTTGTGTCGCCGACGTCGAACTTGGCCGCGAAACTCGCACCGGTTCCCGTCGTGTCGTATGAAACGACCGCGGGCAGGCCCGAGCCTGTGGTCCCGTTGGTAGTTGTGAACGTGGTCCAGCTGGACAGGCTGCCGGTTTGGAAGTCCCCGTTGGAGATGATTCCGGCATAGGCGGTCGTGGTGGCAATGGCGGTCAGAAAGGCCGCTGCGGCAAAGTTGGCGAGTATTTTTGTGGACATAGGTTGTTCCTCTAATTGGGGTAGCGGAAACCGGGCTCGGAACCGGACAAGATTTTTTGAGAAAATTGAGAACAGGGATGGCAGAGTTGGATAATGACAGATTGAGCCCCGTCCACATCGTTCGAGTACCAGCTTCCAGCGCCAACCTCGGTCCAGGCTTCGATGCGCTCGGCATCGCCCTGAACGTCTTCCTGGAATGCCGCTTTGCCCCGGCCAACAAGCTCGGCATCCGCGTTCGCGGACGGGATGCCGCGTTTATCTCCACCCGCGAGGACAATCTCATCTGGCAAACGGCGCTTGCTGTCGCGGCCAGGGCCCACATGGCTTTGCCCGCAATTGATTTGGAGATTGTCAACGACATCCCGTTGGGAAAAGGTTTGGGCTCCAGTGCCGCTGCGCTGACGGCTGGCGTGGTCATGGCCGAAAAACTACTCGGACTCGGCTGGAAAGTGGGTCGGATCCTCGACGAAGCCGCACGACTTGAAGGTCACCCGGACAACGTAGCAGCCTGCGTCCTTGGATCGATAGCCGTCAGTGCGGTTGAGCCCGGCGGCCTGACCCGCTCCATCCGCATGGAGATGCCGGACCGGTTTCAAATTGCCGTGGTGGTGCCGAATTACCAACTCCCCACCAAGGAAGCCCGCGCTGTTCTGCCCGAAACCTATTCCCGAGCCGACGTGACGTTCAATATCCAGCGGGCCACGCTCCTCATCGCGGCGCTGGCAAACGGCGACCCGTCCGGCTTTCCAACCGCCCTGGATGATCGTATGCACCAGCCTTTCCGAGCCCCCTTGGTGCCGGGATTGGCAGAAATACTCCGCCTCCGCGCTCCAGGCCTGCTCGGCTGCGCCCTTAGCGGGGCTGGCCCGAGCGTACTCGTGTTTCACGAAAAGGGCTACGCCCATGTCGTGGACTTGGTCCGTCAGGTCTTCGCCATGAACGGTTGCACCACTGAGGTGGTGTCATCCGGTATTTCCACCAAAGGTTACGAACTCATATGACCTCGACAGGCATGTTGGCGGCAAGTTGGCTGGAATCTTTGGGTTTCGGTGGTTCCGACCCAGTTCCGGCCCCCGATTCGGCTCTCCGATTTCCCGACGGCGGCCAGTACAGGATAGAGATTCCCAGCACCGAGGGGCCCCGATGCCTGTCCGCTGTTCTGGACGAAGCGGCCAAGCGCGCGGTCCCGGTCCATCGCGTCAGCCAGGGCAGCGGCATCATGCTGATGACGGACGGCGAGATCACCGAAATGCTGGCGATTGGTGCGGCGCACAACGTCGAAGTCAATCTTTTCATTGGTCCAAGGGCAACGTTCGATACCGGGGCGCAGGCGTTCTCTCCCGCTGGCAAGGCGCTTGGCCTGAGCGCCAGGGGCTTGGACCAACTGTGCTTTTCGCTGGAGGACCTCCGCCGCGGAGTGGACCTCGGCCTCAGAAGCGTCCTGGTTTCCGATTTGGGTACACTACAGGCGATTGGCAAGCTGAAGGCGATGGGCCATCTCCCTGCCGACCTGATCATCAAAACCTCGGTGATGATGGCACCGGCCAACCCGATTTCCGCCCGGATATTGGAGGACCTTGGTGCCACCACAATCAACATTCCCTCCGATCTTTCCATCTCCCAGATTGCGGCTATTCGCCAGGCCATTCAGGCTCCCATCGATTTCTACGTCGAGGCACCCGACAATATCGGTGGCTTCATCCGCTATTTCGAGATTCCTGAACTCATCCGCGTCGCTGCTCCGATCTACCTTAAGTTCGGTCTGCGCAACGCGCCGGATGTCTACCCCAGCGGCAGCCATCTCGAAAACACCGTGATCGCGCTTTCCCGCGAACGCGTACGGCGAGCCGGTCTGGCCATGCAGACGATTGCGCGGTATTGCCCGGACGCTGCAATGTCTCCTGTAAGATCCTAACGACTTCTGGATTGTGATAGTCTTTCGGGAGCGGAATCCTTCCACGTCCCGGGGACCAACCATGTTCAAAGTACTGTTGTCGGCAGCGCTTGCGTGCGCTGCAGTTTTCGCCCAGTCTCAAAGGGCTTCCATCAGCGGGTCGGTGACTGACACGCAAGGAAGCAGTGCGGTTGGTGCCAAGGTCACAGCGACCAACGCCTCCACCAATGTTGCGGTCGTGACCACCACCAACGAGGCCGGGATGTTTCTGATTCCGAATCTGGAGATAGGAACCTATTCCGTAGCCGTTGAGCATGCCGGATTTCGGCGCTACCAAGAGACCGGAATCGCCCTCCAGACTGCAGAGACCTTCGGCCTAAATGTGAAATTGGATTTGGGATCGGTCTCGGAAACCGTCACGGTGGCGGCCAATGCGGCGGCGCTGGAAGACAAGACGTCCGTGATTACCCAGACCTTTGAGCCCGAGCAGGTGGCCGACCTTCCACTCGGTGACCGACGCACCATGAATCTAGTGAGCTTGGCTGCCGGTGCGGTGTTTGTCGATTACACGACCGGTGGAAAACCGAATTTCAGCCTGGCCGGCGGGCGGACCCAGAGTCAAATGGTTTGGCTGGACGGCGGATCGACCCAGAACATGCGGCTTGGTGCGGGACAACTCGACACCGACCCGCCCGCCGAGAGCATTCAGGAAGTGAAGATTCTCTCCAGCACATACGCGGCCGAGTACGGAGCTTCGGCTGGCGGCGTGGTGATCCAGACCACCAAATCGGGTACGAATAGCTTTCGGGGCAGCGCCTACGAATTTCTCCGTAACGATACCTTTGACGCCCCAGGCTTTTTCGCCCCCATCCTGAACGGCGTCAAAACAATTCCGAAGTTGCGCTACAACGTCTACGGGATCACGCTGGGCGGCCCGGTCAGGCGCAACAAGACTTTCTTTTTCTTTAGCTACGAGGGGCGGAACCTGCGGGTCGGCAGCACCACCACCCTCACGGTCCCTACATTGGCACAGCGGAAGGGTGATTTCTCGCAAACGGTCACTGCGGCTGGGTCGATGATCCAAATCTTCGACCCATCCACCCTCGTCAAGACCACCCGTACAGCATACACGGGCAATACGATCCCCCAAAGCCAGCTGGACCCGGTTGCCATGAAGGCTCTGGACTATTGGCCACTGCCCAACCGTGCACCGGATAGTATCACGGGCAACAACAACTTCCGGGCCAACAGCATCGCAGCCACTGACAGCCGCTTCTTCATGGGAAAGGTGGACCATATCTTCCGCGACGCCGACAAGCTTACAGCCCGCTACATGTACAACGCGGACTTGCTCACCCCGTACGGGCCCTATCCCAAAGGGGACGTGGCGAATACCGCTGCCACCAGCGACACCAGCCAACAATATATATACGCCAATGAAATCCACATTCTGAGCCCTACGACGGTCAACGAGTTCCGCTTCAATTGGGGAACCAGGGTCGCGCATGCCGGTACAGTCGGGGTAGGAAGCAAGTCGGTGGAGGCTCTCGGATTGGTCGGGGTGGACCCGAACGCATTTCCGCGCTTCGCACCCGCCGGTTTCAGCGTCATTGGGACTACCGCCCAGGAGCGCCGTCAGTTTCCGATCAAGAATCTGCAGTTCGTGGAATCGCTGTCCACGGTCAAGGGCAAGCATTCACTTAAATTCGGGGTGGAGCTGCGCAAGTCGTCCAACTACGAGACCAATTTGTCCACAGCTTCAGGGGACTTCACGTTTGCGACCCAGCCGACAGGCCAGCCTGGCTCGGCAGGCACCGGCAACGGACTGGCTTCCAT
The DNA here is from genome assembly GCA_903893525.1 of uncultured Acidobacteriia bacterium. GTDB lineage: Bacteria > Acidobacteriota > Terriglobia > Bryobacterales > Bryobacteraceae > BOG-234. The sequence goes on from CAITMP010000670.1 coordinate 10,555, forward strand.
GATGATTGGTTTCCCGACGCTTTTCAATCAAGCCATTACAGCCGTCACGGACCGCCATAGCTGGTACGACGCAGCCTTCGCCCAGGACGACTTCACCGTCTCGCGCTCCCTGACCTTGAACGTGGGGCTGCGCTGGGAAATGGATACGCCGATGATCGACGTCAACAAGCGCATGAACGGCTTCGACCTCAATGCCCCCAATCCCGTCTCCGGCACACCGGGCGTGGTCAAGTTCATCGGGCAGGACGGCTATCGAACCTCGCCTTGGAATTACGACTGGAACAACTTCGGGCCCCGATTCGGTTTCGCATGGAAGCCCGAGTTTTCCAGTCGTCTGGTCCTTCGCGGCGGCTATGCGGTCCAGTTCGCACACCCGTTCGATACCGGCCAGCCAGCGTCGGCCAATTTGGGTTTTGGCATCAACACCAGCCTGCAGACCCCGGACAACGGCCTGACGGCACCTTTCTATCTGCGCAACGGCGTTCCGAACAACGTCGTATCAGCTGCCCGGAATGACTCCTACGGGGCGGTCCCTGTGGGCAAGACCACAACCACCGCTGTCACGTTTTTCGACGCCAAACGTGTCAGCGGCTATTCCCAGCAGTCGAATCTGAGCCTTCAGTACCAAATTTCAGGCTCCACCATCTTGGAGGTCACGGTGCTGAGCAATTTCGGGCACAAACTGGCCAACTCAAATCTGCCGATCAACCAGATCCTGCCGTCTGTGCTCTCCTCAACACATTCGTCGCAGGTGGACCGCCCCTTCCCGCAGTTCACCAGCGTGGCGATCCTTAGCCCCTCGATTGGCGATTCGCGGTATGTGGCGGGATTTGTCCGCGTTTCCAAACGTTTCACCAAGGGCCTGAACCTGAACGGAAGCTACACCCGCGCCACGTTCCTCGACAACAGCTTTGAGGGTGGCACCTCCGTAGGGTCCGACGGCGGAGCCTATTCGAACTACTACAACCGGGCGATGGACTGGGGGCCATCGGCCAACGACATCCGGCACCGGGTTACGTTTAGTTCCGTTTATGAACTCCCGGTTGGGCCGGGAAAGCGCTGGCTGTCCAAAGGTCTGGCGGGAAACGTTGTCGGCGGTTGGACGCTGGGCTTGGTTTCGACGATGCAAAGCGGCGCTCCGTTCACTGTTACCACCACTACGAACAATACGAACGCGTTTTCGGCGGGAACCCAGAGGGCCGACGTGCTGCGGAATCCTGTACTCCCCGGCGACCAGCGGACGGTCAAGCGCTGGTTTGACACCACGGCTTTCGCCCAACCCGTTGCATACACGTTCGGCAACGGTGGAAGGGACAGTATGCGCGCGCCGGGAATCCTGAACATGGATCTTTCCATTCTCCGAAACTTCCAGATTCATGCGCCCCACATGCCCGAACGGATGATGCTGCAGGTCCGGGGGGAATCGTTGAACGTACTGAACCACACCAACTTCTCCACACCTGGTACGGCATTTGGCAGTGCCACATTCGGCCAGATTAGTGCGTCCAGGGCAGCGCGCGTGATGCAACTTGGGCTAACTTTGCGGTTTTAGGATCTGGTTGCGGTTCATCGAGCGGTCCGTCGTTGAGTAACCGACTGGGGACTGCGGGCGTCTGAACAGCGTGCTTGTGCAGGGCTGTGTGGTCTTAAGACCTTCTTAAGGCTATTCCTGCTATCCTCACGGTGCTACGTTCGCAAACGAAATGCAAATTTCCTTCTCCAGATTCCCTCTCGTACCTATTTTGTTTTCGGTCCTGTTGACAGGCTGCGAACACAAGGCTTCGCCGGGAGAAGCCAAGGATGCAGCCTCCACCAGCCTGGCCAAACCAGTTGAACCTCCCAAATCCGAGAACGGCGTCGTGTCCTTCGCACTTGACGCTCCGGAATTGAAAGGGCTGACCGTAGCCGCCGTTCAAGCTGTACCAATGCCGGTGGATGAAGTGACGGCACCAGCCAAAATCGAAGCCAACCCGAACCGGGTCTCCCACGCCGTTCTGCCTGTACCCGGACGGATTGTCAAGGTGATGGCGAAGCTGGGCGATGCGGTGAAGAAGGGCCAACCGGTTGTCGTGATTGAAAGTCCGGCGGCTGCGGAAGCCGAAACCACTTATCTTCAGTCCGAATCCGGTGTCCGCCAGTCTCAAATCGCGCTGACCAAGGCTGAATCGGACTTGGCGCGGCTGACGGACCTCTTCCAGCACGATGCGGTAGCCAAGAAGGAAGTCCTGTCGGCCGAAACCACGGTTGGCCTCAGCAAGGCGGCGGTCGAACAGGCCCAGAGCGCCCGTGAACAGGCCAGGCAGAAGCTCGAACTGTTGGGCCTGACAGCGGGCAAGGTCCGCCAGCAGATTACGGTGACTTCCCCGATTTCCGGCAAGGTGCTGGAAGTCAGTGTTGTGGAAGGCGAATTCCACAATGAAATCAATGCGCCCATGCTTACGGTCGCGGATTTGAGCCGGGTCTGGGCGACCTCGGAGGTTCCCGAAAGCGACATCCGCCATTACAAGGCCGGGGGCGGTGCTGCGATCGAGTTGATCGCCTACCCCAACCAGACGTTCCGGGCAACGATCACCCGCATCGCCGATGTCGTCGACAAGGAAACCCGCACTGTCCGTGTCAATGCGGAACTGGACAACTCCGCGGGCCGATTGCTTCCGGAAATGTTTGGGCGTTTGAAATACACGGGGGCGGTGGAGCCCTCTCCGTGGATTCCCGACGCGGCTGTAATTCAGATTGAGGGCAAGGACCATGTGTTCGTGGAGATTTCCACCGGACACTTCAAACTTACCCCGGTCACTTTGGGTCGGCGGCATGATGGTGGCTCGTCCGTGGCATCGGGCGTCAAGGCCGGGGACCGGATCGTGACCCGCGGAACCGTGTACGTGAAGGCGGCACTCTAAACCCATGCTCCGCAAATTGACGATGACGGCCATAAGCCAGCCGTTGTTCCTGTTCTTGACGTTGGCGATGTTTATCGGTGCCGGAGTTTTCGCTTTCCGGACCCTGCCAATCGAGGCTTTTCCCGACGTTACGGACATCCAGGCTACGGTAGTGACGCTGTTCCCGGGCCATGCTCCGGAAGAAGTGGAAAAGCAGGTCACGATTCCGATGGAGATCGCGCTGAGCGGCCTGCCGCATGCCGTCCGGGTGTTTTCCCACACTCAATTTGGACTCTCGTCCACCTACATTACGTTTGACGACGAGGTCGACAACTACTTTGCCCGCCAACAGGTGCTGGAACGGCTAACGTCGGTGGATCTGCCCGACGGGATCCATCCTGAGCTTGCACCCCTGTCCAGTCCTGTCGGAGAGATCTTTCGGGTCTATTTGAAATCCGATACCTACGATGCGATGGAGCTACGCTCGATCGAGGATTGGGTTGTGGAGCGTAACTTCAAGCTGGTACCCGGCGTGGCCGATGTTGTCAGCCGTGGCGGCTATATCAAGCAATACCAAGTGGAGCCGGACCTCAACCGCATGCGTTCGCGAGGGGTCACGATGAAGCAGATGTTCGAAGCCATGGGGCGTGGCAATTTGAACGCGGGCGGCGGCTACATCGAGCGGGGCGAACAGCAACTGGTGATACGCGGGGTTGGCCTATTGCGCAATCCGGGTGACATCGAGAAGATTGTGGTGAGTGAAAAGGCTGGGGTTCCGGTCTTGATTCGTGACGTGGCCGATGTCAAGACTGGATACCAGCAGCGCCAGGGCATGGTCGGCATGGACAGCAAGGATGATATTGTCACGGGCACTGTGCTCATGCGCAAGGGGGAGAATCCGTCCTTGGTGCTGGCGGGCGTCAAGGCAAAGATCGAGGAGATGAACAAGAGCATCCTGCCGAAGGGTGTGGAGTTAGTCCCGTACTATGATCGCTCCTGGCTAATCGATACTACTCTGAACACGGTGTTCAAGAATTTGGGTGAGGGCGCACTGCTGGTAATTCTGGTGCTGTTCCTCTTCTTGGGTCGGGTGAGGCCCGCGGCCATCGTCGCCACAGTGATTCCCCTTGCGATGTTGGCAACATTCATCGGCCTGAAGTTCAAGGGAATCCCGGCAAACCTGCTTTCGTTGGGGGCGATGGATTTCGGCATCATTGTGGATGGTGCGGTCATCGTGGTTGAGAATATCTTCCGACGGATTGGCCACATGAAGCCGGGCCCGGAATTTCGAAGCAGCTTCAAGCAGGTGGTTGCCGATGCCGCAGTCGAGGTCGGGCGTCCCACATTCTTCTCGATGCTGATCATCATCATCGCCCACGTACCAATCTTCACGTTGCAAAGGCACGAAGGTCGGATCTTTGCCCCTATGGCTTACACCATTGTTTCGGCATTGCTGGGATCCCTGCTATTTTCCCTCACCTTGGTACCCGTCCTCTGCCTACTTCTGATGCGCAACGGCGTGGACGAGAAGGAAAGTTTGGTGGTTCGACTGGCGCAGGCCGCCTATCGGCCTTCCTTGAAGATTGCGCTGGCACATCCCATAGCAATCCTCGTGATTTCAGTTTTTGGCTTGGCCGCCAGTCTTACCTTGGTTCCCAAGCTGGGCAGCGAATTCCTGCCCGAGCTGAATGAAGGTAGTATTTGGATTAACTACAACCTCCCTGCCGGAATAGCCCCGTCCGAAGTTGTCAAATCCGTCCGTCGCGCGCGGCAAGTGTTGCTCGAAATCCCGCAAGTGTCGCGAGTCGTCTCCCAAGCAGGCCGTCCGGATGACGGGACCGACCCCAAGCCGATCAACATGTGCGAATTTCTTGTGGACTTGAAGCCCGAAACCGAGTGGCCAAAGGGCTTGACCAAGGAGCAGATTCTCGACAAGATGGGCAAGGCCTTGGATGCCCTTCCCGGAGTCGAACCGTCGTTCTCGCAGCCGATCCGGGACAACGTTCTCGAATCCATTTCACAGATCGACGGGCAAATTGTAGTCAAGATCTTCGGAGAGAATTCCGCCGAGGTGAAGTCCCAGGCAAACAAGCTGCTGCGTGTGATCGAGCCTGTGAAGGGGATCGCCAGAGCATTTGTGGACCGTGCCGGAAGTGTGCCGCAACTGCAGGTCGAGGTGGACCGGGAGCGCGCGGCCCGGTATGGATTCAATATTGCGGATATCCAGGATGTGATCGAGACCGCACTCGGCGGTAAGACTGCGACCCAAATCTGGGAGGGTGAGCGGAAGTTCGGAGTCGTGCTGAGGTTCCGGGAACAGGAGCGCGGTGATGTCGAGGCGCTCGGCAATCTGCTCTTGGAGGCTCCGGACGGATCACAGGTGCCTTTGGACCAAGTGGCAAAGATCGAGGTGCACGACGGCGTGATGAACATCAGCCGTGAGGCGGGTCGGGCCATGGCTGCGGTAGGCATCTTCATCAAGGACCGCGACATGGGTAGCTTGGTGGCGGAGATGAAGCAGAAGGTTGCGGCCAACTTGAAGCTGCCTGAGGGATACAACATCACGTGGGGCGGGGAATTTGAGAATCAGGAGCGAGCGATGGGGCGATTGGCTGCAATCATTCCCATCAGCATTCTGTTGATTTTCATCCTGTTGTTCCAGGCTTTCAACTCCGTGAAGAGCGCGGCGCTGGTCATCATCAATGTTCCGTTCGCCCTCATTGGCGGTATTCTGGCCCTGTACGTCACCGGAATTCACCTCAGTGTATCGGCGGCAATCGGGTTTATCGCATTGTTCGGACAGGCTGTACTGAACGGCGTCGTCATGGTCAGCCACTTCAACCAGTTGCAGGAAGATGGTGCCGCTCCCTACGAGGCGGTTCTGGAAGGTGCCATGACCCGGTTGCGTACGGTTATGATGACCTCTCTGTTGGCGATGCTGGGCCTGATGCCGATGGCGCTATCCCATGGAATCGGCTCGGAAGTGCAACGGCCTCTGGCTGTGGTGATCATCGGCGGGCTGATTTCCGCGTCCTTGCTGACATTGATCGTCCTTCCCTCAGCATTCCTCCTGTTTCGGGCCGGTCCTCCGGCCAAGTTGAAGGTACAGTCATGAAACGACGCATCCCTGCTTTCTGCATTCTTGCGGCCGGGCTGGCGGCCAATTTGTCCGCACAGGTGACCTATACAGTCGACCGTGCCGTTCAAGACGCACTCACCAGAAATCTGGATATTGCGGCTGCGCGATACGGCGTTGGTATCGCCGAAGCCAAGCGCATTACTGCTGGATTACGACCCAATCCGGTGCTGTCAGCCAACGCGGACCATTTGGATGTGTTGGGAACGGGTTTCGACAATACGACCAACAATGCTGGACCGAGTGAGTACGGTGTACGTGCCGACTTCCTGCTGGAGCGGGGCAAGAAACGCGAGGCCCGCATGGAATTGGCAGCAGCCGATAGGACTCTGGCGCAGTTGACATTCGAAGACGTCCAGCGGAAGCTGGTGTTCGATGTGGTGAATGCCTTTATCGATGTCCAACTGGCAAAGGAAACGCTTTCCCTGGCAAAGGAAAACTTGCAAAGCCTGTTGCGGGTGGCCGAGGTCAACCAAGCCCGTGTGGCGACGGGCGATTTGGCTGTTGTGGAGTTGAACCGTTCCAAGGTTGCCACCGCGCAGTACCAGACAGCGGTCCGCCAAGCGGAATTGCAATTGGCACAAGCCAAGAACAGGTTGCGCCTCTTGGTGGGGGATGATTCCGGTAGTATTGATGTCACCGGTCCCATTCGCCGCGACGTGGGCCCTTCAGACTTGGCGACGATCCGCGAGATGGCAATCAAGCAGCGACCCGATTTGCAGGGGGCCAGGCAACTTCAAGCTCGGAACCAAGCGGATCTACGGCTGCAGCTATCTCAGACCAAGATTGACCTGACAGCGGGAGCCGAGTATCGGCGGCAGCAGTCGCCATCGGCGCGCAGCAATTCGATTGGCTTATACATCAGTGCTCCCCTGCCCGTTTTCAACAAGAATCAGGGCGAGATCGCACGTTCCGAGCAGGAGATTGCACAAGCCAAGGCGCTTGCCCGGTCCATGGAGGCGCACATCTTGAATGAAGCGGCGGCGGCTTGGGAGCAATACACGAGCGCTGGACAATTGCTCAAGGAGATGGAGAGCGACTTGTTGAATCGCGCCAAGGAAGTTCGGTCGACGACCGAGTATTCGTATCGCCGAGGGGAGGCGAGCCTGATCGAGTTCTTGGATGCGCAGCGTGCGTTTAACGATACCGTACAGAGCTATAACTCTGCACGGGCGGACTATGCTCGGAGTTTGTACTTGATTGACACGGTTATGGCTGCCCGGGTGGCCGGGCAGCCATAGGTTTTACGCGGCCTTGCCCCGCTCCAGATCGGACAACCGATCTTCGATCAACTCCAAGCGCATATCGATCGCGAGAACTGCGGCATGGTCTTGACGGTACCGGGCATCGGCTGTCTTGGCCCACTTCCAGAACTCCGTCAAGAGCCTCGTTTCGACATCTTCGGTATGCTGCTTGGCTGCGGCGGCAACCGACTCGATATGGTCCCGAAGACTTGCCTCGACTGCCTCAATGTATTCGCGACCGCGAACTTCGGAGGCCCGGATTTCCGCAAGGAGTCTTGATTCCAAGCCGGATGCGACCGCGTCAACCTTTGCATCTACCGCGTCGATTTTTGCGCTCAGGCCGGATGCGACCGCGTCGACCTTCGCATCGACCGCGTCGATTTTTGCGCTCAGGCCGGATGCGACCACGTCGACCTTCGCATCTACCGCGTCGATTTTTGCGCTCAGGCCGGATGCGACCGCGTCGACCTTCGCATCGACCGCGTCGATTTTCGCATCGACCGCGTCAATCTTCGTACTTAAGCCGACTTCGACCGCGTCGATTCGTGACCCGAGGCGACCTTCCATCGCCTCTAGGAATTGTTTGAGTTCGAGGTCCATAGACTGTACCTATACCCGATGTTAGCACCGATTGGCCAATCCTTAAAGATTTGCCAATCGAGTCGTTGCGTCGCCGAATTGATCGAGTTTCACGCCCATCCGGTCCATGATGCCCAAGTAGAGACTGCTGACTTTGCGGTTGTCGTTGCCTGCAGTGGTGTAATCCAGGACGCGTCCCGTCTGCAATGTGCCGCCCAGACCGCCAGCCGTGATGATCGGGATCTTGGTGTTGTCGTGCTTGGTACCGGAGACCATGTTCGAAAACCACATCAGCAGAGAGTTGTCCAGCACGGTTCCGTCGCCTTCCGGCATCGCATCGAGCTTGGTGGCGAGGTATGCCATCTGGCTCAGATGGAACCGCGCGATGCGCTCGTATCCGTCCGAAGTATCGTTGTGGGAGGCGGCATGGTGGCCATCCTTGACGTCGAGGAACGGGTAGTAGAGCGCCGAAAGGTCGCGGGCGAGAAGCAGCGTTGCTACACGCGTCTTGTCGGTTTGGAAGGCAATCGCGATTAGGTCCACCATGAGCCGCGCGTGTTCGCGCTGGTCCTCGGGCAGGCCGTTCGCAGGACGCTCCATGGCAAACACGGGCTTGTTTTGCGTCTTGGCCTTGTCATCGGCCACATTCTTGCTCTTGCGCTGCTGGTCAATGCGCTTTTCCACTTCACGGACGGAGGTCAGGTATTCGTCGAGCTTGCTCTTATCCCCCGAACTGATCTTCTTTGTCAGCGACTCGGCGCGGTCCTTGACCCGGTCCAAGATGCTGAGATTGCGCGAGCTACCACGGTTTTCGAACAAGGTATCGAAGGCCAGAGACGGATACACCTCGTTCGGCACCGGAGAGTCCGAATTCTGCCATGACAGGTGCGAGCTGTACGCGAGTGAATAATTTGTCTCGTGGAAGCCCGTCATCGGCTGCTCGCAAGCGAGCACCAAGCTGGGCTGGGCGGTGTCCTGTCCAATGCGGTTGGCTAGCATCTGGTCCACGGTGATTCCTGCGTGGACAATGGGTCCTTTGGTGATTTCGGCACCCGAAAGCAAGCTGCCCGTCATGGCTGGATGGAGTCCATGGCCGGTGGAGG
>CAITMP010000671.1 GCA_903893525.1 uncultured Acidobacteriia bacterium
AGTTAAGGAGTGGAAGAAGCGTTATTCTTATGATATGTCAATTGCAATTGATGACATAATTGACATCTCATTCCTGAGCAGTTCTACCATCGAAGGTGATTGGTGGTTCGGCATTTTGAACGGGAAGGATCAATGCAGGACATGGAAATTGCCGGAGCAACTTTCGGAACTTCGAAAGAATGCTGGCTACTTTCCCGCCGGATGTGTTCGGCTGTTATCAGTACAGTCCAGCACCAAGTCCTTGAAAAGGCAGGGCGGAAATGTCGCCGGTGCGGATTTTGTTACGGAGTATTCTGCGATGTCTCCAGTTGCCGTCTCCAGGACGAACGGCACCGCGCCGAACTGGGGATCGCCAATCCCGGATGGTATCCCCTTGTCTTCGCACACGACCTCGACTGTTCCCACAAATCGCTCGCCGAAACCAGAAAGAGCGGAGCGACAGTGGATCGAGCAACTAAAACAAAGGAAATCGAATAGTATCCAACAAATAGTCTCTCCAACCTATGTGTCGAAAACAAGAATTTCTCGCGATCAGCCCTTGTACAGTAGAAACCAAATAACAACTGCAATCCCCTCTGAATCTGTCAATAAAGATGTCCCTTTGAAGGTGATGACGCTGGTTGGAACGGCGATGAAGAGCCCTCCAAGGAGTCCAAGCCTAGTCACTCGTGGCCTGCAATCCAGCACTTTTCAAAATGCTGAAGCAGGAATTGCCCTCCCTGTGCCAATGTGGGCTGTATTTCGCAACGATGCTGATCAAGCCTCCAAACAGCCGGGAGCGACGCAGGTTCCTCAGGACTCGCCGGCGAAACCCGACAAGGTGGTCGAGTGGGTCGCGGTGAACTACAGAGTTGAAGGGGCGGTCGACAGTCAAGGTCGCGAAGGGCAACAGAAGAAAACCAGCTCTCCCCGCCCCGACTCCTTTCAGCCCGGGACACTGGCCGAGCCGATGCCGCTGGAGATGGTGTTCACCACCAGCTCCACCCTGCGAAGGCAGCGGTTCCTTCAAGGTCCGGCAGCGGGTGCCGAGAGCCACGGCGAGTCCATGGATGGCGGCAGGCCGGGGGTGAGGCCGAGGGCGGCGGCATCGGCCCAAGGCCACGATGCCCACGGTCGGGGAGGGCAATCCTCATTCGACGGGCACACCGAGGACCCGAGCGAGCAGCCGACACTGTCCAACACGGAGTACGTCACTGATGACGACTCGGCGAGCCTGTCGTCGCCCAAGGTTCACGAGGGTCGGGGGTTCGACGGCGCCTCTCGTGGCCTCCTGAGGAGTCCCCCGCTGCGGCCGTTCTGCGACGTGCCCTGCTGGATGCCGCCAGCACGCCCGCCCCACCAACAAGCCCCCCCGGCCGTCGCTGCGGAGCAGGGCGCTGGCCAATCGCGCAGATTCGAGCTTCGGCCTGCGCCGCGGGCCAACCCAGGCCCCATCCGCAGCGGTGCGGACCCGAAACCAAAACCCGCAGGTATTTGGATTGACGCGCTGTCCCGTATTTCCTGTTGACGGTTTGTGACTTCCAGGTAACTTGAACTCTCATCGCAACAGCGCTCAGGCTCCGCTAGTTGACGGGCTGGCCCGCGAGGAGCGGGGGCCCATGTTCAAGGTCTCCCTCCGCAAGGTGGCGCGGAGGCAGGACGGCGCGGAGGCCACTGCGGACACCGCCACGGCCGCGCGGCACGGCGGCGGTCCGGGGGGGGCGGTGGAGGCGAGCCTGTGCAGCGTGAGCTCCGTCTCGGAGTGCAGCGAGAGCTGCCTGTCGGTGTCGGAGTCCGACTTCGGCTGACGAAAGGCAGTCCTCGGCCTCCTTCCCTTCCTTGTCTGCCTGTCAGTGTCGAAGTCCGACTTCGGCCGACCCTGTGGAAATCGCAGCCTGCCAAAGGTGGGA
>CAITMP010000672.1 GCA_903893525.1 uncultured Acidobacteriia bacterium
ACCGTGTAATCAATAAGCCACCCAATTCGTACCCCTTCTGGCCGCCGCTGAAGCGCCCAGCTACTACCGCGACGTCCGACCCATCCTCCAGCGCAACTGCCAGGGGTGCCACCAGCCGAGCCTGAAAAGCTCCGGCCTCGACGTCACCACCTTCGCCGATTTCGCCAAGGGTGGCCGGCGCGGTCCCGCCTTCAAGCCTTCCGACTCCGCCAGCCTGGTCCTCAAATATGTCAAGGGCGAAATACAGCCGGTGATGCCGATGGGTGCGCCGCCCCTCCCCAAGGACCAGATCGAATCCATCGCCGCCTGGATCGCCGCCGGTGCCAAGGACGACACGCCCGCCGAAGCGATCGACACGATTTCCGCAGCCCACCCGCCTATCTACAGCCAGCCCCCCGTCATCGGCGCACTGGCGTTCTCGCCCGACGGCCAGACGCTCGCCGTTGCCGGATACCGCGAAATCCTGATCCACAACGCCGACGGCAGTGGCCTCGTCAAGCGGCTGGTCGGGCAGTCCGAACGCCTCAACAGCCTCGCGTTCACCGCCGACGGTCAACAGTTGATCGCAGCAGGAGGGTCCCCGGCACGCTTCGGCGAAATCCAAGTCTGGGATACAGCCGCCGGGACCCTGAAAAAATCCACCACGTTGACCAACGACACCGTTTTCGGCGGCTCCATCACGCCCGACGGCAAAACCATCGCGGTCGGGGCGACCGACAACAGCGTTCGCATCATTGAAACCGCCACTGGCAAGGAACTGCAGAAGATCGGCAACCACGAAAACTGGGTGCTGTCCACGGTGTTCGGGGTGGACGGCAAGCGGCTCGTGTCGGTCAGCAAGGACCGCGCCGCGAAATTGAGCGACGTCGCCAGCGGCGGATTCCTCGAAAACGTGAACCTCCTGCGCGGCGAACTTTCCGCCATCGCTAGGAAGCCGGGCAAGGACCTGGTAGTGGTCGGGGGCGAGGAACGCGTGCCCTATATATATATGATGGACCGGCCGAAAGTGATGAAGATCGCTGACGACACGACGCTGGTCCGCAAGCTGCCCCGGCAGGACGGAAATATCGCCGCGCTTGCTTGGTCGGGAGGGGCGAAAGAGAAGATCGCTGTGGCCGGGCTCGCCCCGCAGGTCAATATCTACGACCCCGAAACCGGCACCCTGGTCGCCGCCTGTGCGGGCCATACCGCTGGAATCTACGCCTTGGCGTTCAATCCGACTGGAGACCGACTCGCAACAGCCGGTTTCGACGGCCACGTCCGCATCTACAGCGCCGACACCTGCCAACTGCAGAAGGACTTCATCCCCGTACCACTTCTGGTGAGCCGCCAATGACAAAAACTGCGCTTCTCGGACTCCTTGTGACTTGCACTGCGGCATCCTTCGCCAATGCCGCCCCCGCGTTGACCGAAATCAGCCCGCGCGGCTCGCAACAGGGCAAGACATTCACCCTCACGCTCACCGGCCGCGAACTTCTGGAAGGCTCTCAGATTTCCAGCACCCTGCCAGCCGTCTTCACCCCGATGACGGCCGGCATGAAGGGACTGCCCTACCTTGTGGAACTGAAGGCCGACGCCGCTCCCGGCGTTTATCCCATCCGCATCCGCAACCAGAACGGCATTTCGAATATCCTCTTCTTCACCGTCGGCACATTCCCCGAGGTGGACGAGGCCGAAACACCCGAACACCCCAACAACTCCATCGCCACCGCAACCCCGGTCAAGTCCACGCCCGTAACCATCAACGGAACATTGGTCGGGGCCGACCGCGATTTCTTCCGCATCGCAGCCAAAGCCGGTGAACGCAAAGTCTTCGAGGTGGAGGCGCGCCGCTGCGGGTCCGCCATCGACCCCGTTCTGGAACTCTATGACGCACAGGGCGAGTTGATCGCCCGCAACGAGGATGCCCCCGGGATCGGCGTCGATTCCCGCATCGATCACACCTTCGCCAAGGAAGGCAGCTATTTCATAGCCGTCCATGACGCACGCCTCAGCAGACAGGACCAGAATTTCTACCGCCTGAAAATAGGGGCCTACGCCTATCCCGAATGGGTCTACCCCCTCGGCGGCCGCCACGGCGAAACCATCGACCTGGAATTCGGGGCGAAAGGCGGTTCCGCGCCGATCGTGAAATCTCATGTCCGGTTGCCGGATTCGGGAGATGTCATGATGGTGTCGATGCCGGGGTCCCCCACACTCCCGATGCGGATCGCGCTAACCCACAGCGAATCCGTGATCAACGGACGACTGGCAAAGCCCGGTGCGGTGGAAAAGCACACGGTGAAGGTTTCGCCGGGCGAATCCCTGCTGGTGGAAGTGCAGTCGCGCGAAATCGGGGCCTCCCGCCTGGACGCTCTCGTGACCGTCTACGGCGCGAAGGGCGTGAAACTCGGTTCCGCAGGGGACACCGCGCCCGCGTTGGACGCCACCGTTGCGCAAATTGTGGGCCGCACCCTCGGGGACCCGTTCCTGAACGTGAAAATCCCCGCCGACACCAACGAAGTGACCGTCGCGGTGGAGGATTTGGCAGGCCGAGGAGGTCCCCAGTACGGGTACCGCCTCTCCATCCGCAAACAGGCCGAGGAGTTCATCCTCGCGGCATCACCCGCATTCCTCAACGTCCCGCGCGGCGGTACGGCGATTGTTGCGGTCTCGGCGGACCGCCGCGGCTATGACGGGGCAATCCATGCGCATATCGAAAACTTGCCCAAAGGCTGGACGGCGGAGGGCGGATTCATCGCTCCGGAATTGGTGGATGCCAGTGGAGCCCGCCTCGGGAGCCGCAACGGAACCATCACCGTAACAGCCGCTCCGGACGCGGAGCCCTTCGACAAGGAACTGGTCGTGGTGGCCGACGCCACGCTCGCCAACGGCGAGAAAATCCAGCGCCGAGCCGCCGGATCCGGTGCGGTGATCGACGTCGCGGCAGGCACGGGCCTCCCCGACGCAACTTCCACCGACCGACAGAAACCGTTCACCGCGCCGTGGCTCAACCTGACGATGCCCGCCGCCTTGGCTCCGGAGCCAATGGCCACCATCGCCGTGAAGCAGATCAACCGGACACGCATGTCCGAAGGCGACGCGTTCGACTTCGAATGGACCATTTCCACCAAGGACAAGTCCATCCCGATGCCCGCAACAATCAACGTGAATGCGACCGGTGCCCGCGACCTGCGCGTGATCGACATGAAAGCGGCGTCGAAGGGTGCCCCTACCGGCACCTTCCGAGTCACCACCACGAAATCCACCGCCCCCGCCACCTACGACCTGGTGGTCAACGCAAACCTGATCAACGGGACACAACGCGAAAACATTGTTGGCCGCGCCATCCCGTGGGTGGTCACGGCCCCCGAGGAGTCCAAATGAAATCGGCATTTATTTTCCTGGTCCTCGGCATCACAGCCCAAGCGGCCGAGCCCGTCACCTTCCTCCGCGACGTGGCCCCCATCCTGAACAAGGTCGGCTGCACCTCCGGCCCCTGCCACGGCGCGGCCAAGGGGAAGAACGGCTTCAAGCTCTCCCTGCGCGGCTATGACCCCGAATTCGACTACCAAGCCCTGCTCTACGACCTCTCGGGCCGCCGCTTCAACCGCTCCGACCCCGCCCGTAGCTTGATGCTCGCCAAGCCCACCCAGCAAGTGGCCCACGGCGGCGGACTGCGCATCGAGCCCGGCTCCAAGTACTACCAGACAATCTTCAACTGGATCGCCCAGGGAGTGCCCTACGGCGACCCCGCCAAGGACAAAATCGCCTCCATCGCCATGGAACCAGCGACCATTGAAATGGACAAGCCCGGCACCGAGACCCAGATCAAGGTGGTGGCCCACTACCTCGACGGGGCAGTCCGCGATGTGACCAAGGAAGCGGTAATCGCCAGCAACATCCCCGATACCGCCGACGTCAACACGGACGCGGTGGTCAAGGGCATCCGCACCGGCGAGGCCACCATGCTCGTCCGCTACGAGGGCAAATTCGGCACCGTCCCGGTGACCGTGCTGAACCCCAAGCCCGGTTTCGCATGGAAACCGCTGCCACAAAACAACTACATCGACCAACTCATCGACGCCAAGCTGAAGCGCCTCAAGATCCAGCCCTCGCCCGCCATCGACGACGCCGGATTCCTCCGCCGCGTCTCCGAGGACCTGACCGGCCAACTCCCCACCCCCGCCGAGGCCAAGGCGTTCCTCGCCGACCCGACCCCCTCCAAGCTCAAACGCGCCAAGATGATCGACGCGTTGCTCGCGCGCAAATCCTACGTGGACCACTTCGCGCTCAAGTGGGGAGACCTACTGCAGAACAACCGCAAATTCCTCGGCGACAAAGCCGCATGGGAATTCCGCGAGTGGATCCGCGATTCCGTCGCCACCAACAAGCACTACGACCGGTTTGTGCGCGAAATGCTGGAATCGCGCGGCAGCACCAACGACAATCCCGCAGCCAACTACTTCCGCGTGACGCGCGACCCCAAGCCGACCATGGAAAAGACCACCCAGCTCTTCCTGGGAGTCCGCATGGTCTGCACCCAATGCCACGACCACCCGTTCGAGCGCTGGACGCAGAACCAGTACTACGAAATGACGTCGTTCTTTTCGGGTGTCGGCCTGCGGCCGGGCTTCGAGAGCGGCGAGGAAATCCTTTTCGACAAGCGCGACGATTTCGATGTGCGCCACCCGAAGGACGACCGCGTTATGAAGCCGAAGTTCCTGGTCGCCGCGACAACGGCGAGTATTGCGCCGGTAGCGTTGCCGGATGGCAGCGACCGCCGCAAGGCTTTCGCCGATTGGATCACCTCCAAGGAGAACCCGTTCTTCGCAAAATCGATGGCGAACCGCATGTGGAGCTATTTCATGGGCAAGGGCATCATCGACCCCGTGGATGACATCCGCGCCTCCAATCCACCGTCCAACGAGGCGCTTCTCGATGCGCTGACGAAGGATTTCAAGGACCACGACTACGATCTGAAGTCCCTGATCCGCAACATTGTGAATTCCCGAGCCTACCAAGCCGAAATCACCGCCAACGAGTGGAACGAGACGGATGCGATCAATTTCTCCCACCAGACGCCGCGCCGACTCAATGCCGAGCAGTTGATGGACGCGCTCACCCAAGCCACCGGCGTCCGCCCCGATTTCCCGGAAGCCCCGGCGGAATCCACCGCCGAGGCATATGTCGACCCCCACGTGGGCAGGGACGGGTTCCTCGATCTCTTCGGCCGTCCGGCCCGCGATTCGGCCTGCGAGTGCGAACGCAAGACCGACCTTGCCCTGCCCCAGGCACTGAACCTGGTCAACGGCAAGACGATTTCCGACGCCATCGCCGACCCCACCGGGCGCATCGCCAAGGCTTCCATCGCCGGGGTCTCCGACCGGACGCTGCTGGAGGAGCTCTATCTTTCCACACTCAGCCGCCAGCCAACCGCGGTGGAACTCGACAAGGGCATGACCTACCTGCGTGGAGGCGACAGCCGCGCAACGCGGGCCCAGGATTTGCTCTGGGCATTGGTCAACAGCAAGGCATTTTTGTACAACCGGTAGGAGGATATTGAAACCATGCTAGTCATCCCAGGACGCAACGGCCGAAACTGCGAAGGGTCTTTTTCCGATGGGCCCACCCGCCGCGAAATGCTGCGCGTAGGCTCCTCCGGCCTGCTCGGCCTCAACCTCGCGAACTTCCTCCAGTGGCAGCAGGCCCAGGCCGCAGCCACCGGCGTAAGCCCGCTCGCCGGCAGCCGCGGATTCGACACCGCGAAGTCCGTCATCATGGTCTTCCTCCAGGGCGGACCCAGCCACATCGACATCTGGGACCCCAAACCCGACGCCCCCTCCAATATCCGCGGCGAATTCAAGGGCATCAAGACCAAAATCCCCCGCACCCACATCAGCGAAACCATGCCGATGATGGCCGACCAGTTGGACAAGGCCACGCTCATCCGGTCGATGAGCTACACACCGAACGGCCTCTTCAACCACACCGCCGCCATCTACCAGATGCTCACCGGCTACCCGCCGGACAAGGTCTCGCCCTCCGGCCAGCTGGAGCCGCCGTCGCCCGCAGACTTCCCCACCGCCGGCAGCCACATCTCCAAGCGCAAGCCGCCGACCGAGCCCGTGCTGCCGTTCGTCGAAATGCCCCGGCCGCTGCAGGAATCGGGAGTGATTGGCAAAGG
>CAITMP010000673.1 GCA_903893525.1 uncultured Acidobacteriia bacterium
CCCTCGAAAAGTCCTTTGGGTCCCGGACCGTCTTCAGCGGCATCGCCCTGAGCATCCATGCGGACGACCGCCTCGGCATCATCGGCCCGAATGGAGCCGGAAAATCCACCTTCCTGCAGATCCTGGGTGGCACCCTCGATTCCGATGCGGGCACGGTATCGATCCGGAAGGGCGTGCGCCTCGCGATGGTGCAGCAGGATCCGGAGTTCGACTCGACCTCCACCATCCGCGAGATCGTTACCGCCGCCGCGCCGGTCTCCGACCAAACGGAGGTGGAGGTTTCCATCATCCTGAGCCGGGTCGGATTCCCGGATTCGACGGCCACCGCCCCAACACTTTCGGGTGGGTGGAAGAAGCGTTTGGCGATCGCGGAGGCGTTGGCGAAGAAGCCCGACATCCTGCTGCTCGACGAGCCCACGAATCACTTGGACGTGGAGGGCATCCTGTGGCTGGAAAAGCTGCTGACCAATTCCGGGATCGCATCGGTATTCGTCACCCACGACCGGTACTTTCTGGAGAACGTGGCCACACGCGTTGCGGAGATCAACCGGTCATACCCCTTGGGTCTTTTTACGGCGACGGGCAACTATAGCCGGTTCCTGGAAAAGCGGGCGGAGTTCCTGAAAGCCCAGCGCCGGGAACAGGACGCGCTGGCAAATCTGGTCACGCGGGAGATCGAGTGGCTGCGCCGGGGCGCGAAAGCCCGGACGTCGAAATCCAAGGCCCGCATCGACGACGCGATGGACTTGCAGGTAAAGCTGGCCGATGTCACGGAGCGCAACCAAAAGGGCACGTCGCTGGTGGACTTCAGCGCGACCGGGCGCATGACAAAACGGCTCATCCACGTCGAGGGGATCTCGAAAGGCATGGGCGGCAAGGGCGAGCTGTTCTCCAACTTGACCCTGACGCTTGGGCCGGGCGTGCGGCTGGGAATCCTGGGGTCGAACGGTTGTGGAAAGACAACCCTGCTGAAGATCCTGGCAGGGGAGTTGGAGCCGGATTCGGGCGAGGCGAGGCGTGCGGAAGGCCTGAAGATCGCGTATTTCGAACAGAGCCGCGACACGGTGGACCCTGAAACCTCACTGCGACGGGCGTTGGCACCGGAAGGCGACACTGTCATGTTCCGGGACCGTCCGCAGCACGTGGCGGGTTGGGCGGCGCGGTTCCTATTCCGGCAGGAGCAATTGGATTTGCCCATCGGACGCCTTTCGGGCGGCGAGCGGGCCCGCGTGTACATTGCCCGGCTGATGCTGCGCCCGGCGGACGTCCTGCTTCTGGACGAACCGACAAACGACCTCGACATCCCGACTCTGGAAGTTCTGGAGCAGAATTTGGGCGATTTCCCCGGCGCGATCGCGCTCGTAACCCACGACCGGTTCCTGCTGGACCGGTTGTCGACCGTGCTTCTAGCAATGGATGGCCAGGGCAATACGGAGTTTTTCGCCGAGCTCGCGCAGTGGGAACAGGCCGTTTCGGCAAAGAGATCGCCGCCGAAGGAGAGCAAGCGCGCCACGGAATCGGCTGCGCCGGCTCCCGCCAAGAAGAAGCACACTTATAAGGAAGCGCGCGAATACGAACAGATGGAGCACCTCGTCACCTTGGCCGAGGAGGCTCTGGACAAGACCCGTACACAGTTGGAACTGCCGGATGTGGTGAGCGACCCCGCGAAGCTGACCAAGGCCGTGGCCGACATGGATGCGGCCCAGGACGTGGTGGACGGCTTGTATGCGCGCTGGGCCGAACTCGAAGCCAAGCTGACCTAGTTGCGGTACACTCTTGGTAGGAGTTTGTATGGCCAGTGCCGCTACGGCCCTTGTAACCTTCGCCGAATTGGAACAGATGCCGGACCTGCCCGGTGACCGCTGGGAACTTCACGAGGGGGAACTGGTTCGGGTGCCGCCTCCATTGCATGGACATCGACTGATACAACGGATTATCCAGCGTACTCTGGAGCGATCACTCGGACACCGGTTCCAAGTGGAGATCGAACTTGGATTTCGAACTCTGGACGAACACGAATACAGGGTGGCCGACGTCGCGGCCATGTCGTCCGATCGCTGGAGGAAGGTCCCGAGGAACGGCTACATTGAAGGTGCGCCGGAACTGGTGATCGAAGTAATCTCGCCCTCGAATCGGGCTGCGGTAATTCGGCGGACCGGGGATCTTTGTCTAGCGAACGGCTGCCTCCAGTTCTGGACCGTCGACCCCAAGCGCAGAACAATCCAAGTGCGCGACCGCGACGGACTGGAAGCCGAATACGGCCTCGGCGACCAACTTCCACTGCCTTTCGGCGGTGAACTGATGGATGTAGATGCGGTCTTCGAGTAGCAGGCCAAGGCTTTCAGTAGCCGACACTCACATGTCGTGGAAGCGGATTTCCACCGCAACCTTGACCGCAACGGGCTTGCCGTCCTTCATGCCTGGATTGAACTGCCATTTCTGGACTGCCTCGACGGCCGCTTGGTCGATGTCCTTTTCCAAGGACCGGACCACATGGACCTTCGTCGGCTCGCCCGATGGGGATACGACCAACCCGATCAGCACGGTACCAGTAACCTTGAAGCCCTTCGAGGGGTGCTGGGGCTGGACCTGCTTGGTGAGACGCGGGGCCGAAACACCATTGCCGACTTCATAGACGGATTCCTCCGGCGACGGCGGAGTCTGGGCCGACGCAAAAAGAAGAGCGCTCATGAGAAGTATGATGAAACGCAAACGAGAGTCCACTACTTAGGGTACTAAAAGGGTCTGATGAGACCGTATGCCGCACGCTCGAAGTCACCGAGGAGCCCGACCGCCTCCTTGTCGACGAACGGCAGGAACTGCATCATGAGCACCCCGCAGACGTTCTTCACCGGATCGATCCAGTAGAACGTATTGAATAAACCAGCCCAAGCCATGCTCCCGGCGGAACGACCGTGGTCGTAGGCATCCGTATTCAGGAGGAACCCGAGGCTCCACTTTTCGGTGTGGCCCGGCTGGATGTCCAGATCGGCGGAAGTTTCCGGCGCGAAGCTCTTCATCTTGCCGGCTGACAAGGAGTCAATCTGGTTGGTTTTTAGCAGCTCCACCGTCTTCGGCTGAAGAATCTGCTGGGTGTTGATACCGCGCCCGTTTCCCAGGATCATCTGCATGAACTTGGTGTAGTCCGCCACGGTGGAGTACAGGCCACCGCCTCCGTTGAAGGACTTTGGCACGGTCGGTGGCTTCCGCTCCAACTCCTTGAGTTTGCCGTCGGGTTGGCGGGTGGAACCGGTAACCAGCCGATCAAATTTCGAGTCGGGAACGAGGAAACTGGTGTCGACCATATCCAGACGCCGCAGGATGTTGACTTGGAAGTATTCCTCCAGCGTCATGCCGGAGAGGCGCTCCACCAAGCGACCGGCCCAGTCGATGCCGGTCCCGTACTGCCAGCGGGTGCCCGGGTCGAACATGAGCGCCTCGGGGCGGCCTTCCTTCTGCGCATAACGGAACGCGTTGGCGTCCCACCGGGAATAGCAAAGTCCCGAGGTGTGGGTGAGCAAATGGCGGAGCGTTATGGGTGTTTTGGACGGGCGGAGAATTGGCTCGCCTGTGGAATCAAATCCGGTGACGACCTGAATCCTGGCCAGCTCGCGAAGGACTTTGCCGACCGGGTCGTCCAGCCCGATTTCATCCCGCTCCACCAATTGGAGGGCGGCCACGGTTGTAATGGCCTTGGTCATGGAGGCAATGCTGAAGATGGAATCGACTGTGACGTGGGTGCCGGATGAATCGCGGACACCGAACGCTCCGGAATAGAGGGGCTTGTCGAGGCCGGAGAGCATCGCGACGACCGCAGGTATCCCACGCTTGGCGATGCCATCGCGCAAAGTCGCGTCGAGTGCTGCCGAGTCCGCGCCGGAAAGCACAACTGGCGAGGTGAGGGCGGTTCCGGTCACGGTGGCAAATTGGCGGCGGGTCATGCGACCAGAATTATACCGCCCGTGCAGGCATGTGGTTCCAGTCCGCTACAATCGCATTAGTGCGCCGTATCCTTTTTGTGGTGAACGTCTTGCTTGGGACGGCCGCCGTTGCCGCCGCGGGCGTCTTCTACTGGTACTTCCTTCGTGCCCTGCCGGAAACCTCCGGGGAAGCAGCCATACCGGTCCAAAAACGGGTCGAGGTGGTGCGTGACGGTATCGGTGTGCCGCACATCACCGCCCAGTCGGAGGAAGATGCCTGGGTGGCGCAAGGCTTCGTAACGGCGTCCGACCGCCTCTGGCAAATGGATACACTGCGGCGGGTTGCAGGCGGCGACTTGGCGGAAATTGTTGGCTTGGCCGGGTTGGAGGCTGACCGCGAGGCCCGGCGTCTGCGGCTGCGCCGCACTGCGGAGGAAATCTACACCAAGCTTTCGGATAAGGACCGGAGGGCGTTCGCGGCCTATGCGAGGGGCGTCAACTCGTATATCGAATCGCACCGGGGCCGGTACAGTTTCGAATTTGCGGTGCTGGGGTATGATCCGCGGCCATGGAGCGCCGTTGACGGAATCCTGTCGTCGCTGCAGATGTTCCGCACGCTGACCAACGATTGGAAGACCAAGGTTCTTAAGCAGCAGATGCTGCGGGGCGGCGAACCGGAGAAGGTGGCGTTTCTGTTCCCGACGCGTACAGCATGGGGATTTGCGCCGGGCATTGGCTCGGAAGTCCATCCGGGCTCGAACGCGTGGGCCGTTTCCGGAGCCCATACCGCAAGCGGCAAGCCTTTGCTTTCCAATGACATGCACTTGGAATTCGGATTGCCCGGCGTCTGGTACATGGTCCATCTGAAAACGCCTGGATTGAATGTTTCCGGTGTGTCACTGCCCGGATTGCCTGGCGTGGTGGGCGGCCACAACGACCGGATCGCTTGGGGAATGACCAATCTCGGTTTCGACACCCAGGACCTATATGAGGAGCGCATGGATGTCCGCACTGGCCAATACGTCTTCCAGCAGCATCTGGAACAGGCGAGGCAGGAGCGCGAATCCATTCCCGTGAAGGGGCGCACGCCAGAGGAAAGCCTCAATTGGGTGACCCGCCATGGCCCGGCAATCAGCGTGGCGGAGGGGAAGATCGCCGCCCTGAAGTGGACCGGATACGACTCATCCATCTTCCACAACGTGTTCCTGGACATCAACCGGGCACGAAACTGGGATGAGTTCCAAACGGCGCTTGCGGATTTCGGCGGCCCCCCGCAAAACTTCGTCTATGCCGATGTGGACGGCAACATTGGATACCACGCAGCTGGAAAACTGCCGATCCGACGGAATTACACCGGGGACCTGCCAGTGGATGGCTCATCAGGGAATTTCGAATGGGATGGGTACATTCCTTTCGCGGAATTGCCCCACGCGTTCAACCCGAAAACAGGCTACATTGTCACGGCAAATCAGAACCCGTTTCCCGATGATTACGCCTACAAAATTGCCGGTGGATTTGCGCCGCCATACCGGGCAACACAGATCCAAAACCTGCTGGCGTCCGCCGGGAACAAACTGAAACCCAGCGACAGCCTCCGCATCCAAACCGATGTCTACAGCGGATTCGCCAAATTTTTGGCGCGGCAACTGGTGGAAGTCTACGACAAACGGGGCGCGAACAACAAGCCGTTGACCGAGGCGGTGGAAACACTGCGGAAGTGGGACGGCCAAATGGACCAGGATTTGGCGCAGCCACTGATCGTTACTTTGGCGTTCCAGCATCTGAGGAAGGCTGTGGCCGACCGCGTGGCACCGGGCGCTGGAGCCTCCTACGAACACCAGATGGGTCCGGCTGTGGTGGAACGGCTGTTGAAGGAACGACCGGAGGGCTGGTTCTCAGACTACAACGAATTGCTGCTGCGTTGCCTCTCCGAGGGCATCGAGGAGGGCCAGAAATTGCAGGGATTGGCCCCATCGCGGTGGCGCTGGGGCAAGTACACCTATGCGGAAATACAACATCCGGTCGGCGGCAAGGTACCTTATGTTGGGAAGTATTTCAATATTGGACCAGTACCGATGAGTGGAGCATCCACAACCGTGAAGCAGACAACGCGGCGGCTGGGCCCTTCGGAACGGATGGATGCATCGGTGGGCAACTGGGATGATTCGTTGATGAATATTCCCATCGGCCAATCTGGAAGCGTAGCGTCGTCCCACTACAAGGACCAGTGGGACAGTTACTACGCCGGGCGAAGCTTCCCGATGCAGTTCAACAAGGTGGATGGCAAGGACACCTTGGTCCTGGTGCCGGAAAAGTAGCCTACTTCCGGACCTCGAAACCGTACTCGCGGATGGTGTTGCCAGCTGCGTCCTCCAGACGGACAATGTAGGCACCGGGAGTCAATGCACGATCCACCTTGGCTTGGGCACCGCCTGGCGACTCAACCGGCTGGCCTTTCCACATTTCGTCCCTGCCCGAATACACCTTCACCACGGCGTTGGCGGGCAACGATCCGCTCAGCAGCAAATCGTACTCACGAGCCTGCGGTGCGGTGATGGCATCGCCCCGGGTCGCTGCCAGAGCCAAGGTCGCAACGGGCACCAAGGAGCGGTTGTCAGATTGGCGCACAAACAGCATGACAACCAGAACCGCCGCCGCGCCAGCCACCGCCATGCCGGGCAGCATCCAACTGCGCCAAGCAAACAGCGACCAAGGAAACTTGGGTTCCACCGCATCCAGATAGGGCGGATTCTTTCGCAACGCGCTTGTCATGGCGAATGCAAAGGCCCCGACTTCATCCAAACGGTGACGGCAAGGGTCACATAACAGAAGGTGCGACTCGATCCGGTCTTCCTCCGGCTCGGCCAACCGGTCCAGTGCGTAGAGTTCCAGTTGGTCGTCGGAAAGGTGAAGCGATAGGTCCACGTCAATTGCTCCTGTATATGGAGTGCGTTGGCGGCAAAATTTTCTCACTCATCGCCAAAATATTTTTTCACACCGAGTACTGTACCTTGGGCAATTCGCCGTCCCATTTTCCCGAAGCGGGTGAGTGCGCGTGATTTCAGAAGACGGTATTGGTTGTAGGAAAGGTGCATCTGTTCCATGATTGTTTCCATGGACTGCTCATCGACGTAAAAGCGGAACAGGATTTCCCGGTCCTTGGGGGAAATGCTTTGGAGCACTTTGCGGGCTATCTCTTCGCGCTGGCGGTCAAGCGCGCCACGCTCGGGGTCCTCCCTGCCATCGGACAGGGAAAAAACGTTGTCCTCGTAATCGACCTCCGTGTGACGGCGGTTGACAGCTTCGGCGATGATGGCTGCAATCTGGCGTTTGACCACGGTCTTGACAAACCCCATCAATCGGTCCGGATCGCGAAGCTCCCCGTTTTGGATCGCCTCGACCACAATCAGGAACACATCGTGAACCCGGTCATCAACGTCCGCCGAGCCGAGCTTGCGGAGAAGGAAGAAGCGTACGCCGCGGCCGAAGACGTGGTACAGCTCACCCATCGCCTCGGAGTCGCCGTTCCGGATGCGCAGAACCAACTCGGACCAGTCCGGAATCCTGAGCGGGTCTGGCCGATCATCTTCCGAAATTGGCATCATGCCTACCATTGCAACCGATTCTAGCAACCCCACAACGTCCGCTGTTCGGGATTACTGGAGCCTGCTAAGAAGAAAGTACCCAGCCCACTGCAAGGGCTCGGAGGATTTTCCGGCCACGGACGAGCCAGACTTGCTTTTGGCGCTCAACTGGGCGTACCGGAGGGCGAATGCGGGGCCTTTTTCGGGCGACTGGCGCAGGGCAGCATAGAAATCCCCCATGAAGATGCGGGCCCCCTCGTCGGGGATATCCCACTGAGTGGCCAGTACACCTCCGGCTCCAGCGCCGATCCAAGCACGCGTCAGACCCATGAGGCCCGAACTGGGCAACGACTCTCCTTGGGCCGAGTGGCAACCATCCATCACCACAAGACTGGCCGTGACAGGCCTGGCGACAATTTCCTTGGGTCCCAGCAGGCCCATCGATCCAGACGCGTCGAGCCCCAATGCGATCATGCCGGAGTTGAAATCACCAGGGGCGCTCACGACGTGGGTGGCAAAGTGGATGATGGCGGGATTGCGACGGAGTCCGACTCGAACACCCTCCAACGTCGCCGCATTGCCGATGAGTACCTCGGACTTGGATGGATTCCAGCTTGCAGCAGACGCTTCAGCCTCGGCAGCGGTGTTCGGCAGTCGCGGCAAGGCGTAACCGGCACCTGCTTTTCCACGGTAACGGACATCTGCAACGTTGTAGACCGGATCGCCAACGGCAAGGAGGGCACCATCACCGGGGAGGGCGGAGCGCTGCAGCAGCATCGCGCTCGGGATGGATTGAAGGGCGACACGGTCCACCAAGTATGTTGGTGCGTCCTGACCTCGGCCGGCAGTTGATCCAATCACAAGGGCCGCAAACGGCAGTTCATGGAGGGGTCCGTCCAGCTCCAGAAGCCAGCGCGGCTTGTCCAGAAGCGCGGACGGAATTTGCCCAAACAGCTCGGAGTAGAGCTTCGCACCCAGCTTTTCCGACGGCACACTGGCAGTTAGTTGGCGCCGGAATTCGGCAATTTCGGAACTGAGCTGGGACAGTGGCGGCAGCTGCCAAGTGGCAACATGTCCACGATCCACCGCCCAAACCCATGAGCTGGTGCCAGTCACGTGGAAGCTCAGGAGCAGGGAGTCCGGGGAAAGGGTGCGCTGGATGTGGTCGAGGACGGAAATCGCCGACGACGGTTCCAGGGCAGTGGTCGGCCCTGCTGCCTGTGCCTCGATCTGCTGGAGCTGGTTTTGGAGCAGTTCGGCCTGCGCTGAAGATTTCGCCGTGGGCTGGCTTACCGCCGTTCGCTGAACGGACTGGTATTTGGCGAGCAGGGTCCAGTAGTTTGGCGGCAGGCGGGTCCGCCAGTCGTTTGGGCTCGGCACGAGGGCTCGGAGGCTCCACAGGCGGTCTTGCTCGGCAACGTCGAAGGTTTCGCGCAGCAGGGCGGCGTTGCCAGTTTGTCGCGCAACCCGGTTCCCGGAATCCACAAAACCCTCGAACACCCAGTTGAGGCGACCGGATTCGAAGGCGATCCGATCCTGGTCGGCCGGAACCATGTCGGCCCGCATTTGGGCCGCAATGCGTCGCGCCTCACGGAAGTCGGCGAGGGCACCAACCGCATCGCCCTTCACGGAGCGAAACCGACCGCGATCCATGTAGAGCCCCCAGCGGGGCTTGCCACCGGGTGGGGCGGACAAGGCGGCATCAAACAGGTCGGTGGCTGCGCGAACATCCCCCTGCCGGCCCCTCAACTGACCCAGATTGTCGAGCACGTTCGCAATGTCTTGGAATCCATGTTGTCGTGCCAGGCGCAGAGCCTCGCACAGGGCCCACTCGGCCGTGGATAGCCGCCCGGCGTCAATGCTGTCGGACCCGAGAGCCGCCAGTGCCAGCATGGCGGGGTGGAGATTGGATTGGTCGATCAGGTCATTGATCGCCACCTTGTATGCCAGCTCAGCGGCGTCAAATTGGCGCTGCTGCTCGAGCGCGCCGGCCAATTGGCACCGGAGAATGGCCCTGGTGGAAGGGTAACGGTCGATTTCAGGATTTGCCAGGGCCTGGGTGGAAATCTGTACAGCATTGGCTGGCTGGTTCAGGTGGATGTAAGTGCTGGCCAAATTGTTCGCAGCGGCCAGAGCTGGCTCCATCTGGCGAACGGATTCGGCTAAGAACTTCGCTTTCAGCAGGTCCTCGACAGCAGCGCGGTACTGGAGCAGCACAAGGGAACAGGCCGCGACATTGTTCCAATGCCAAGCTGCCTCGCGTTTCAAGCGACGTTTCTCCGCAAGCTGTGCCACGGCACGGAAGGCGTCCCGAGCCTCAATGTAGCGACCAGACTTGTAAAGCTGGACCGCAGCGTCACCCAAGTGGCGCACTTCGGCCAAGTCTTTGGAAACAATCCCGTGACCCGGCCCCGCCGCCGCCTCCCGCGAGCCCGCCAGCACCAATGCAAATGCCGACAACGCGACAAGAACCGCAATAGTCTTAGTGTTTTTCCCTGACCGGACAGGCTTCAAGTATCCTCCGCCGGAATCCCTTTTCGGAACTGACTATCAAAACAGTCTACAACCCCAGCGGATATTTCTCGAGACTACAAAGGACAATCGAGGTACTGGTGAAATTACCAACAACCAGCCACCCAGGAACCCGTCATGCCGAGCTGGATCCCGGAGTGGCCGGTTGCGGCCGTTTTAGAACCAGTCGCAGATGAAATCGAAGAACTGGCCAATGATGATGATCGGATCGTTTGACATGTTATGCTCTCTTTCTTCCCTCCGGTTTCTGCCGGATTTGTGAGTCCAAACTAGCGAACGAGGTGGTCAATTCCGAACCATCGTTTTTGCAAGCCGTTGAAAATAAAAGAAAAATAGAGCAAAAATAGTTTTGACTGAGCTCCGTGGACTGCTGTAGATTGGGTATGGAGATATGAAAATATTGGTTCGCCGCGTCACCAGCGGATTGCTTTTCCCGTGGATTCTTTTCGCAGCGGGCAGCTACACCGGGGGACGCGTGTGCGCTGGCTGCCATGCCGAAATCGCCGCAGGGTGGAGTGCCACGCCCATGGCCCGGTCATTCTCCAAGGCAAAAAGTCCTATCAACGGGACCTACCGCCACGACTTATCCGGCGAGCGTTTCACCTGGATTAGTCAGATCGGGAAGACACAGCTCAGGCGCGAACAGGATGGGTTCGGGGGAAGCTCCGTAAATATCCTGGAGAAAAAAGTGGAGTACCAGTTTGGCTCCGGCAACCATGCGCGCAGCTATTTCGGATTGGACTCGGCCGGCAACATGGTGGAGCTACCCATCAGCTGGTACGCGGACCGCACCGGGGACCCCGACCGCGGCCACTGGGCAATGAGTCCGGGATACAATTCCGCCCGGCACTCCGGATTCAGCAGGCGCATCACAGACCAGTGCCTGTTTTGCCACACGGCCTATCCACAGGCGGGTGCCCTGCCTGAACCAATGGATTGCGAGCGGTGCCACGGACCCGGTTCACAGCACGTGGAGCTGTCACGCCAAGGGAAAACCGGTGGAATCGTCAACCCCGCCCGCCTCGCACCGGACCGCAGTATGGAAGTCTGCCTCCAATGCCACCTGGAGACAACCAACCTGAGCCTGCCGGGATCCATTCTGCGATATGGAAGAGATGTATTTTCCTACGTGCCCGGCGAGCCATTGGGCAACTACGCCCAATACTTTGACCACGCCCCCGGAACCGGGCATGAAGACAAACTTGAATTCGCCAGCGCGCCATACCGCCTGTTCCAATCGCAGTGCTTCCTGAAGAGTGCCGGAAAGCTGACCTGCACCACCTGCCATCGGCCCCACGGGGGGGCCCCGGGAAGGAACTCTTACGCCGACGCGTGCCGGAGCTGCCATGCGTCGGCGATCGACAGCATGGTTGCTGCGCGACGCCATCCGGGGGATGGGGATTGCGTGGCGTGCCACATGGGACGCCGTCGTCCTTCGGACGCGGTCGAGGTTGTTATCGCGGACCACAAGATCAGCCGCACATCGTCAAAGGCAGTGCCGAGTGTCACAGTGGAACAGAACTCGGCGAGTATGCCCCCCTATCGGGGAAAGGTTGTGCAGTATTACCCGCCCCAAGCCGACGAACTCTATCTGGCGGTCGCCCAAGTACGCAACCAGGCAAACCTGGTGGGGGGGCTCCCGGACCTTGAGGCCGCGATCACGCGATTGCAACCGAGAGAGCCCGGCCCCTTCATTGACTTGGCCGACGCATACCGGCACGCCGGGAACCTGCAGAAGGCCGAGGCGGCATACAGGAGGGCGGTCGAGCTTGGTGGGGACTGGCGTCCCGTCCATGGCCTGGGCCTAACGCTGTCGGCCCAAGGGAGGCTGAAGCCGGGCGAGGACGCACTCCGGACTGCGAAGGAGCTGGCCTCGTCCGAGCCGATTGTTTACGAGTCCCTGGCCGGGAATTTGACAGCCCAGGGAAGGATCCAGGACGCAGTCGGCGTCTTGCGGGAAGGCATTCGAAAAATGCCGGATTCGCCCGACCTGCATAACAATTTGGGAACGTCTCTAGTGCGCCTCGGAGACTCGGCGAGTGCGGAGGCCGAACTTCGCGAGGCAGTTCGATTGCGTCCGGAATTGCCGAACATCCGGGTGAACCTGGCGGAAGTGCTGTCTCGAAACGGCAAGTGGCCGGAAGCCAGATTCGAGTTCGAATGGGCCCTGCGCCTGGACCCGACCTCGGCATCGGTACTTTCGAGCTACGGAACCGCCTTGTTCACCCACGGCGAACTACCGGCAGCCAAGAGCCGCTTCGAGGCCGCCCTACGAATTGACCCGACACTATCCAACACCCACAACAATCTGGGCACAGTACTCAAGAAACTTGGGGACCGCGCGGGGGCCCGGTCGGAGTTCGAGGAAGCGATTCGACTTCAGCCCGAATTCGCCGTAGCCCGGTACAATTTCGCACTGGAAATGGTGGCGACCGACGCGGTTGCCGCTGAATCCCAGCTCCGCGAGGCGTTGCGCCTGGCACCAAACTACTACGCGGCACATTTCGAGCTGGCCAATATTCTTTTGGCGCGAGGCGCAACCGGCGAAGCAGGGCAGCATCTGCAGTACGCCTCAAAGACTCCCGACCCGGCACTGGGCAATGCTGTTCGTCGAACGCTCGCGACAATAAAGTAGCCCAACCCTACCTTAGGCCAGTTGCCCCTGATCCATGGAAGTGATAGTGTTCCATGCAGGGTCCACGGGGCTGTATCCAGAAGCTGTATCCAGAAGCTGTATCCAGAAGCTGTATCCCGAATTGGTCCAAAACATTGGGAGGGTTTTCATATGCGGCTAGTCACCGGCATAGTTCTGTCCGCACTGTTTGCGGGCGCGTTGTTCGCGCAAAACGATAGAGGCACCATCACCGGGTCTGTTACCGATCCAGCTGGCGCCGTAATTCCAAACGCCAGCATCACCGTATTCAACGCCGAAACCGGTGCCGAATTCAAAACCAACACGACTGGAACGGGCAATTACACGATCCCGTCGCTCGTTGTCGGCAAGTACAGCGTGACCGTGGAAGTCACGGGCTTCAAGAAGTTCACCGAGAAGAACGTGGAAGTGCAGGTGGCGACCACCAACCGAGTTGACGTTCAGATGCAGGTCGGCGCGACATCGGACACGGTTACAGTTTCCGACGAGGCCTCGGTCCTGAAGACCGAAACGGCCGAGCAAAGCACCATCATCACCGGCCAGAAGATCAACGAGCTTCCGCTGAACTTCGGCGGCGGCGGCGGCGGTACCGGCAATATCCGCAGCCCGTACCTGTTCAACGTGCTTTCGCCGGGTGTCGCGGATAACGCGCTTGGCCAAGGCGACACCGCGAATGTGAACGGCCTTCCCGCAAGCACGTTCCGGGTGCAGGTGGACGGCCAGGACGCCACCAGCCAGAACGATACGGCGTGGACCTCCACCGTGGCCGCTCCGTCGGTCGACATGGTTCAGGAATTCTCCCTGCAGACCAGCAACTACGCCGCCGAATTCGGCCAGGCCGGCGGCGGGTTCTACAACTTCACAACCAAGTCCGGCACGAACAATGTGCACGGGTCGGTCTACGAGTACTTCACCAACGAGGCGCTGGATGCCCGCCGCGCCTACACCTACGTCCGTCCGCGCAGCCGGAAGAACGATTTCGGCGGTACCGTCGGCGGCCCCGTCTGGATTCCCAAAATCTACAACGGGCGCAACAAGACATTTTTCTTCTTCAACTGGGAAACCTACCGGAACAACGTGATCGCGGCTGGCAGCTTCCTCACAGTCCCCACCACTCAGATGCGCGCCGGCGACTTCAGCCAGCTGCTGACAGGCAAGAACCTTGGCACCGACATCGCGGGCAGGGCCATTCTCGAAAACACAATCTACAACCCCACCACGGCACGCCTGTTCAACGGACAAACCATCACCGATCCGTTCGTCGGAAACGTCATCCCGCAGAGCCTGATGGATCCCGTCTCGCTCAAGATCCAGGCACTGATTCCGCTCCCAACCAACAACTTGATCACCCAGAACTGGGCCCAGAACAACCCCAACTACCGACGCCAGAAGATCCCGGCCGGCAAGTTGGACCAAGTTCTGCCCGATAGCTCGCATCTCTCGTTCTACTTTTCCAAGCAGGACACCAGCCAGCTCACCAACGCCGACGGCCTGCCCTTCCCGATCTCAGCCGTTCGCGTCCAGGAAATTTATGGCAATACCGCCCGGCTGAACTACGACAAGTCCATCACTCCAACGCTATTGATGCATGCCGGCATCGGATACCAGCGCTTCCACAACCCGGACAGTTCCCCGGCGGAGTCGTTGAACTATGACGCCGTGGGCCAACTCGGATTCAAGGGCAGCGCCACCAACCCCGGCGGCTTCCCGCGCATCAATGGCCTCTCCGGTGCGCTGAGCGCGGGCATGAGCCAAGCACCTGGACCGAGCAACGCCAACAAGTACTACGATGGTGCCCTCACCACCACCGCGACCGCGACCTACATCCGCGGCAACCACACCTACAAACTGGGCGGCGAATGGCGGCTCAACAGCTGGACCGACCGCAACACGCGCGGTTCCCAGGGCATTCTCAACTTCAGCACCAACCAGACAGCCATGCCCTACGCACAAACTTCGGCATTCGGGGCGGGTGTGATCGGCTTCGGCTATGCCAGCTTCCTGCTGGGCGCGGTCGACAGCGCCTCGGTAAACGCGGTGCAGGATCCGCAACTTCGGAAGCAGGCTTGGGGCATGTACCTGCAGGACACGTGGAAGATCACCCGCAAACTGACTCTTGACTACGGCCTCCGGTACGATTTGGAAGGCCAAGGGCACGAAATCCACTACCGGACCAGCATGTTCGGACCGTCCATCCCGAATCCAACCGTCGGCAACATCCCCGGCGGACTCGTGTACGAGGGCTTCGGCAAAGGCCGCTGCAACTGCAACTTCGTCAACACTTACCCCTACAATGTAGGGCCACGGCTGGGCGTCGCGTATTCGTTGGACAGCAAGACTGTGATCCGTGGCGGCTTCGGCGTGAACTATGGCGCGCCGCCGACTTTCAGCTACATCACCAATTCTGCGCTCCTGGGCGTCGGCTTCAACCAGCTGAACTTCACCAACACCAATACCGGCTTCGGCACGGCAGCGGTCACCATGAAGAACGGTCTGATCTACAATCAAGCGGATCTGTACGACGCCTCGCTGAATCCCGGCCTCGTCCCAACCACGAACAACCAATTGGGCACGTTCAACTACCTTCTCGACAAGAACGCCCGCCCGGCCCGCATCCTGCAATACAGCATCGGCGCACAGCGGGAGGTCCTGAGGGGCTTGGTCGTGGAAGCCTCCTACGTTGGCAACCGCGGTGCCTACGAGAGCGCTGCCAGCTTGAACAACATCAACGCGATCCCGCAATCGACGTTTGACAAGTACAAGATTGACCCGACAACAAGCGCCGGGCAGAGCTTGCTGACCTCACGAATCGACAGCGCGGCAGCCAAGACGGCAGGAATCCCCATGCCGTACTCGACCTTCCCCGTGGCG
>CAITMP010000674.1 GCA_903893525.1 uncultured Acidobacteriia bacterium
AGGACGACCCGCCTGAATACTGCCGCGACGCATATCCCGAGCTCGTGTACCCGGGCGATTGCACGTACTTGCTGTTCGCGTACGTGCTTTGTGTGAATGTCCCGTGGCTGCCATACTTGGGCGGAGCTTGCGGGGAATCCTGCCCGTACCAAGTCCTTCCGCTGCTATGGTACGAATAATACGTTGTGTACGAGTTGACGTAAATCGGCTGGTAGCTCCGGCCCCAGAACAACTCCCGCATGATCAGGTACTGCGGCAGGAACGTCCAAAAACTTCCCTGTGGGCCATTGCTCCAATAACCGTATTGATTGGATTGTCCTGGGGGGGCAATGTACGCGTATCCTGCAGGCTGCGGAACGGTCTGGGCCTCCGAATCGAATAGGCCCGCATCCTTGTGCGCAATCGCCATGCCGAGGTTGTCCTCGGCAGCCCGGTACACGGCTGGCGACACATCGACCCACTTCACGTCGGTGGTGGTTTCAGTCTTTTTCGTGGGAACGTCGAGGAACTTGGTCCGTACGGTCTTAACCTTTTCGCGGTAGGTCCGGTCCCCGTCGGAAACCTCCAAATCCTCCAGGATCTTGTCCCACGATTCGTACAGCTGTCCGCTCAGGTTGCGGAGTTCCTCGCCGTTGCGGTCCAATCCGGCGGAGGCGTCGGCCAAGGCGATGTCGACCGTGATCAATGCGGCGATATCACGCCCCCCAGCCTTTCCAGACGCGGCCGCCACGCGGGCAGCCTCGGTTGCCTGCCATTGCACCTCGGCGCGGTCCGGGGCCGACCGCAAGGCGTTCAGACGGCTGTCCAGATCGGGGCGCTTGGCTGGCCAATCCCGCTGGGCGCGCTCCACAACTTGTGCCAAATTCCCAAGATCGGCCGACTGGAGCCGGGCATGGGCCTGGTCCATCTGGGTCAGGTGCTGGGGTAGGTTCTTTTGGAAGTCGGTCCACCGTGTTGCCTCCCCCTCCACTGCGGCGACTTCGTCCGACGCGGACTGGCGCAGCCGGTGGGTTTCCTCAAGGAGCCGCTCGGCCCGCCGGGCGGTA
Source organism: uncultured Acidobacteriia bacterium (assembly GCA_903893525.1). Taxonomy (GTDB): domain Bacteria; phylum Acidobacteriota; class Terriglobia; order Bryobacterales; family Bryobacteraceae; genus BOG-234. The sequence continues at coordinate 1,047 of CAITMP010000674.1, forward strand.
TCCCGATCTCCCGAATGCAATTTCTCCAACTGCGTGCGCGCGTCCTGCGCCCTGTCCAGCTTCAGCGATGCCGCCTGCAACCGGGCCGGCCATTCGGTGGCGACCGGGGTGCCGTTGAAGAGATCGGGAGACTTCGCCAACGTTGCCGTGATGGCCGTCTGGGCGCTCTTCAGCTTGGCCCGGGCTTGATCCAGCTTGCCGATTTCGCTGGCTATGTCGTCCCGCAATGCACGCGGCAGACTGGAGCAAGCCGCAAGCGAAACCGCCACAACCGATAGAATCAACCGTTTCATCTCAAGCTCCCCGGAATACAGTGATGTCGGCTGGCTCGACGCGCGTCCAGATGGCCGCCACGAAGGGCTCGCCCTCGTACTTGTTGAAAATCAGGAACCTACTGCCGCCTTGCTCGTGGAACTGCCAGCGGTAGAGACCTTGCCCGGTATCGCGGCCCTCGGCGAAGCGGCCGACCTCGCGGCTCGATGAATACAACCAGAACTTGTCCTCGAAGTCAAGGAAGTCGTTCGGGTTCTGCCGCTCGTCCAAGGCACCCATGTCGTCCTCGGTGAGGCCGAAGTCATCCAGAGTGAGGCGGCGGCCCTCGAAGTTGCCGAGGACCTCCACCACGTCGTCGTTGTGCACTTCCAAGTAGGCCCGGCGGCCTCGCCAAGTGCCGCTGACCTCGAACCACTGGCTGCTGCCGGCCTCGAAAAATTCGCGCCGATCCACCGTAAAGTCGATATCAGTGAAGTCGGCGGCCGCCCCGTTCACCGATATCGAGTCGCCAGCCTGCGCGTCTTGGATC
>CAITMP010000675.1 GCA_903893525.1 uncultured Acidobacteriia bacterium
CCATATACTGACTGACGCTACCTTGAAACATCCTTTTGAATCCGAAGAACACGCTTGCGCCTTCTTCCATCGCTTCCTTAGTTCCGGCCAGGTTGGAGGCCCATTCCGCCATTTCCGGGCTATCCACTCGCAAGAGCGCTTTGTTTCCGCACTGTCCGATGAGTTCGTTGGCAACATAGGGACCATAGACCTCTCGCATACCTTCAATATCCTGAAAGCCCAATACGACGCACGCCCCCTTAGAGCGTCCCTGGTTCAGCAGTCGCGACAGTCCATCCAGCTTCCCGGCTTCGCGAACCTCATCAAAAAATACCCATGTTCGGCTTGGAATGTCCGCTGTCGGTGTCGGCTGCGCGAGGATCAACTCAGTCAAGCGTTTGAAAAGGACGCGGTTGATAGCATCCAACGCAGACCGACTCGCTTCGTGGCTACCCAATACGAGAACATATTCCCCCTGCAACCAGTCATGAAGACTGACGGATCGACCTGCCTGGTAGGCATGATGCCAGGCCGCGGCAATGGGTTCATAATCCGCCAGAAACGTCAAAATGCCCGCCCGGATGTTGTCGTAAAGACGACGATCGCTTGTGTATTCAGTCATGTCCTCGGTGAACGGACAGGAACTGAGTACGGCATTCATGTAGTCTTGGGACCGCATGGCGAGCAGCACATCCCGAAAGGTCCAGGGCGGTGCGTGTACATTCTTTTGTTTTTCCTGTTGGTACTTATAAAGGAAAGCGATAAAGACGCCCCGTAGAAGATTCCGAGCGGTTTTTGTGAAAAAAGGTTGAGATTCTTTTGGATTGTCCGGAATAAGGATGCTCGCCACCTGTTGCGCGGACAACGGACTGGTAATATCTGCCGCCATGTCCCAGGCAGCCGACGTGATGCCCCCCTCACCTTCCCGCACATCAAACGGATGCAGTGTCACGACAGGACAGGACAGCCGAAGTCCCGCTATCAGCGGAAGATACTCTTGCTTGGCATCGTACACCAGCGCCCGGTGGCCTTGCCGATAATGAGGATTGTTTTTCGTACCTATCGCACGTAACGCACTCTGCATGAGAAGGCGCATCGTTATGGTCTTACCGCTTCCCGTATTGCCCATCACGACAAAGTGTTTGGAAGCAATATCCGAAGGCAGTTTAGTCCCGCCCCAGTAGAGTCCAGGGTCATCCCGCGACAGCATGCTACGAGCAATCGCATGAGCTTCTTCGGGTAATTGTTCTCCTCGTCCGCGATCACTTCGTCCGATATGGTCGTCCATCAAGGCTCCTATCTAGTTCATAATCCCGCGTATGTACCCGAAAACGGCAGGTCATATTCCCAGCGATCCGAAGAAAGTTGTCTCTCCGGGCATCCTGGAGCGACGTTTTTTATTGAAGGCGCGCCGTCAGTCCGCGGCGCGTAGGCGTTGCTGTGAAATGGCGTGATACTCGGCGTCGAGTTCTATGCCGAGGTAGTTGCGACCGAGCATCTTCGCCGCAAGCAGCGACGAACCGGAGCCGCTGAACGGATCGAGCACCACGCCCTGCGGGGAGGAGAAGGTCTCCACAATGGGCAGAAGAACCGAGAGCGGCTTCTGTGTCGGGTGCAGTTTGTTGCCGCTGTAGGTCCAGTCGATCACGTCTCCGATGGTGTCGGCAGGCATCTGCGGGTAGCCCTTGGCGAGCAGGTAGGCGCATTCGTGCTGATACCGCAGGTAGCGCTCGCTGGATGTGTAACGCTTCGGGAACGCCAGGTGTCCGACGATCCGGAAGCCGGCTTTACGCCAGGCGGTGATGAACTTGTCCGCATGAGGCCATCCGTAGAAGCTGACGCAAAAGCTGTTGCGCTCCAGAACGCGGTAGATCTCGGCGAACGCGGGTTCGAGCCAGGTATCGTTGTCGTCATTGAGCACGGTGCGCCCGTCGCGAGAGCGATAGCGGGCGATATAGGGCGGGTCGGTCAGGACGAAGTTGACGCTACGGGCGGCAAGCTCCGGCAAGACGTTGAGGCAATCGTCGTTGACGATCCGGTTGAGCGTTGCGGTTTGCGAGGTGTTGACCTCGGGGCATGCGGTTGCAGTTTTCATCGGCTAATCTCCTGTTAAAGTTGTTGGTGACTGCCGAAGAGCGGAAACCGGAGCAAAGTCAAACCAGCAACGTCAAAAGGGAATATCGAAACACCGTCCCAGGTAACAGACATTGTGGTCCGAGCAGGCACTATCACCGCGATAAATCACGGATTGTCCCAGGCACACTCGCAAAGCGGGCGAGCGTTCTTATCGTACGTTTTCGTTCCAATGATTGTCAGAGCCCTCCCACGGCTGCGACATCGACTCGATGATTTTCCAGCTACCGTTCCTTTTCTGCCATATGGGGTGACTTTATTTTTTCATGGAAGTCCTTCAACACAAATGTTCCTCCAAAGGGAGAAATACG
>CAITMP010000676.1 GCA_903893525.1 uncultured Acidobacteriia bacterium
GTCCATGACTAGATCCTTGAGGACCTCGGGAACAGTGGCGTCCAAGTGTCAGACCGGTGCTGGATCACAGGGAGAGTATTATCCGGAGTATTGTTGTGGGTAACGATGAGCGCTCCAGTCCTTCTCCATCCAAAAGGCCCATAAGGCTGGATCGCATCGTCAGGTGGCTGGCCTCCCGACACAATCGAATACGTTCGTTGAATCGCGTCACGAACGGTGCGGAAAAACTCGGGCTCGTTAGGGTCCGGCATTTCGGCAACGAATGAGTGCTTAGGCAATTCCAGAACAGGCTCAAACGAGACGTGGGGAAGCCGCGCCGCGATGTCGCGGCCCACGTCGGCGCCTGACGGGCACACCACAAGGGGAATTATTAAGACGCTAATACATGCTGGCAGATGATCGAGTAACTTTAGCAGCTCGCTCATTTGACTTCCAGATCCGACCAGATCTTCGATCAAGACAACCCGGCGTAGCCCTTGGCGCGCCATGAGCGTTTGGAGTCTCGTCGAGTCACCATCGCTCAGCTTAGCCTCCGAACGCCATTCGAGTCGATAGTCGACACCTGCAAGGTTGTTGGCGTGATAAAAATCTGCGATGTGGGCGCTGTCCGTAATCGGACAGAACCAAGTCTCCGAGATAGCAGCCCTCAGTTTGTCGTCGCGGTCGGGGTCAGCAAAAGCCAACCCGATTTCGTCTACTATCCAGCGATGCACTGGTCCTAGGAACGCAGCCCGCTGGAGCGCGAGGAACTCTTCTCTGCCCAGAAAGAATATATAAGGCACAAGCCGGAAGAGCAATTTCTGATCATCCTCTGAGATGCCTCCGTTATCAAGCCACTTTATGAACCGCGTTCTAAAGTCCGGAGCCGGTCCTATCGTAGGGACGTATTGGTCGAACCGCTGAGCGATTAGATACTCAATCTCGGCATGAATGGCATTGTAGTCCAACTCTCCAATTTCCTGTCCTGCCCACCGTTGCACCTTGTCCGCGATCGTGTTCTGCATGATATTGATTCTCTAGTCGTTTAGAGCGAGGCGAACGAAGTCTGCAACTGCTCGACCCATTGGCGGCGGAACCGCATTCCCAATCATCCGGAACTGAGCCTTAGTGGGTCCAGAGAAAACAAAGGAATCCGGAAAGCCTTGGATCCTGGCGGCTTCTCTTGCGCTGAATCCGCGCTCTTCACTTGGGTGGAGAAAATAACGCGGGTCACCGAATCGAGTATCTACCGTGTAGGACGGACGTTGCCATTCTAGTCTTCGAAACTTCCCATTGAAGGTATGCACCAAATCAAAAAGGCTGTCACGTTCTCTGACAAACCCCTTCGTCTTGAGCGTCTGAAGAAATGGCGCCGCAGGGAATCCCAAGTCGGCATCCAGTACGTCAATTGGGACGGGATCAGCATCTCCCGATGACCGAACTCGCCTCCTCCTGCGCGTCCGGATCAGAGCCTCGAGCACTTGACGTTCACGAGCATTAGTACGCCCGAAGACCTCAGGTATATCCCACGTATGAACGGACCGGGAGCCTTGTCGTACGTTGCAGAGCTTCTGGCCAGGTCGAAGGCGCCGAGCAATCTTCGCGATTCTGCTATCTGGTTCCAGTTGCACTGGATCATGGTTTGAGACGCCATCAAGATTGCCGAGGACATCTCTTAAAACACCACCCGCCGAGCAACCGTTCAGATCCGGAAGATTCTTGTTGGTCCGCCATGCGACAACAAGGCAGCGCTTGCGCAACTGAGGAACGCCATAGTCGGTTCCCACGCACGTGAATTCACGTGTTGCATACCCAGCCTCCTTCATAATCCCCAGCAGGCTCTCCCAATAGGACTTGTGATCTCCCGACTTGGAGCCCGCCACGTTTTCCGCCACGAACACCTGAGGACGAATCGTAGCGGCTATGGTCGCGGCAAGAGGCAAGAGCTGATTTCGCGGATCGTTCATTCGACGCCCTCCAGCAAGGGAAAACCCTTGGCAGGGGGGGCCCGCGACCAGAACATCCACCCCAGTGAGCATGTCCTTTGGCAGCCCGTTTCTCAGGTCCCAAGCAATTGCCCGGGAGCCGAGGTTCTTGTTGTGGTTCTCTACGGCCACTGGGTCGAGGTCGAATGCGCCAGCGCAGCGGAAGCCCGCCTGGACGAAGCCAAGGTCAAATCCACCGCAGCCCGAAAACAGGCTTCCGAAACTGGGTGACGCGGATTTGGCTCTTGCCATCGTTGCGGGTTCCTGGGGCGTCGTCGCGAAGACACTTATGGATCGTATCTTACTAATTCTATTGACTTTTTTCCCAAAAGTCAAAGACAGATGTTCCTCTGCCAATGGAACAACCCCCTCGGGCGTCCTCGGGCTTTGTAAATCGCCGCTAAGCGACCGAGCGACTCGTTGATCCAGCGAGGAAATCCACAGCCCCAAATCTGTCAAGAACTGGATTTGGCCCCGCATCAGCGAGTTCTCCTGTGCAAATCTTGTTCGCCTTTCATTCGCCATGATAGCCTGTTGTTTTGAATCTGTTTCCGGCCGACCGAACGCCTCGGATTCTCGTGGGCCCTGCCTGCCTTTCAGACTCGCTATATCACGGAGGATCAACACGATGGCGCTCAAGCTCAGGAGCTTTGCCGAGGCCGATCAGTTGAAGCGGTTTCAGCCGGACACCCTCATCCGGCTGCTCGACCCGCATCGGCTGTTTTTTGAAATGAAGGGATTCGCGTTGCCCGCGACGGAGGGAGGCAGCAGTTTCTTGATATTTTCGGAGGTGGCCTCAGTGATTTCGGTAGATGCGGTTCCCGACCGCACGGTGAACCCCTTGGCACCGTTCACTCCGATCAGCCCGGCCAGATCGGAAACCCGCTCCATGCCCCGCACTGACAAATACGGAGGCGTCCTGCCCTCATGTTCCAAGGAGGACAAGCCGGATATGAAGGTCCGCGAGATGTCCACGCTCAGGTCGTTGATGCGTTTGCTCTTCCTGGTTGGTTTCAGCTTCGATTGAACCCGAAACAGGACATTACTGGTAGCGTCCAAGTAGGAAAGGTACCAGTTCAAGCTGCCGCGCGATGCCCGAGATGGCGGAATCATACTCTCCAAGGAGATCCATTGCGCCCGCGACCGTCTTCTGGAATGTCGAGGCGGAGATCGTCCCGGGCTGGCCTTTGATCACAAATTCAACTTCACTCATGTTGCGGGCTCTCCTTTCCTATAAGAATTCCGTTTCGAGGCGAAAGGCCCGTTGCCGCGACGAACATCGCGAGCGCGGTCAGCCAATGCGATGGGGCATGACACCGGCCAACGCCATACGGGGCGTGCCAATCACGACCATGCCGCGATTATACCGTGAGAGCGTGTGAAGCGGGGTGCAAGTGCCTTGCCGGACAGGTCCAATACCACAGTCGCGCGAACTGCTCGTCAATTGAACGGTCGACGGCGATACAGAAAGGGGCACAGTGGGGCGTGGTCGGCAGTTTTCGGCACAAGGGGCTGGCGGAGATCTTCCGGGCCGGGAAAACCCGGCGGAGCGGCTCCGACTAAATCGGGAAGTGCATGCGTGTGCTCGAAGCCTTGGAAGTGGCGACAGGGCCGGAATTGACGGCGTGCCTTTTCATGGCCCGCCATCAGAAGCGGAGGTGCGAGGTTTGCGGCGATTGCCAAGATGCAGAAGCCGAAAGCGGGCAAGGCGAGGGGGCGGGAGTCAGGCTTATCGCTATTGGAAGGTGATAGCCTTAAATGAAGGAGCGTGACGCAAGCCTCGACACGCTGCTTGATTTGGATGGGCAAGTGTTGGTGGTTGACGGATCGGGTGAGTACCGGGAAGCCTGATCCGGTGGGGTCGACCGATCACGCTAGACCGCCACCTGTCGATGCCGAAGGGGCCGGTGCTGAGCAAGATCTACGACTTGATCTCGGAAGAGCCGCAGCCGGGGGTGGATTCCTTCTGGCGTGACCAAATTGAAAAATATTGCCCCGACCTTACAGGAGTCGCCGAACCATAGCGACAAGCCGGGGGGAAAAGTAGAAAGACGTCTCTGCGAGCCGGGCCAGAGCGCCATCGAAATCCAATAGTCCGCGGCGGTGGGCTTCGACGAGAATTCCCAGCGTGCCGGTTACCTCAGGTTTCGGCGTTCCGCCTCAATGCGTCCATCCATGTCGTCCATCAGGATTTGCGGCGCATTTATGAGGAGAGCCAAAGCAATCGCGGAACGCTCCCCGTAATCGAGGGTGCTCAGGGTTCCATCCTCTACCGGGTTGTCGTGAATATTCAGCCAGGCTGGCGGATTCCCGACCCACTTGCGAACAAGGTCAGGGGCTCGGGCAGATGCAAGTTCAGCGGCAACGGCGCGCGGGATGACAACGCGGGAGAAAAGAGAATGGAGAATGTCCACGTGTCCAATCAACAGGAGATAGTTGAGTGGACCGGTGTCGCCAACTACGATCATGCCGACGGCAGGACCGTTTTCATGGTGGCGAGGTCGTGTTCCAGATCCTCGACCGAATAGGACTCAATCTGGCGTTCTTTAAGAAAATCCCAGAAATCGAACCGGGAAGGTATTCCTAGAAGAGTACGTAACTGGTATCCCGTCAACTTCCGCTCGCGGAACGCTTCCAGAGCCATGGCCTCCAAGGCGGCGCCAGGGGGATCCCGGTGGTAGAGATTGAGCGCAGCGGCCAAGTCGTCCGGAACTTCCACCGTTACCTGCATGTTTTCAGTTTAGCCGATGGTCGGCCTTCAGTCCAGCCCACTTCCAGCCCGCGTGCCCATGCACCGCATGCGTAGTCCGACATATTGGACCCGGTCTCTTTAGGTTACGGACCAGCGCAGGGTGAAGAGGGTGGTACGGGAGCTTTGCTGGGCCAGCTTGGATTCGATCCTCGCAATCAGTTCCTCGCGCTGCTTGTCCACGGCATCCTGGGCGTCGAAGAGGGATCGGCGCTTCTCGTTGCGCTGGTGTTCCAGAGCCTTGATTTGCTTCTGGCCGTTTAGTTTTTCCTGAAGATTGAGGGCCGTTGTCGCGGCGCGGCGGGCTTCCTTGATCTGGCGGTCGAGTTCCTTGATTTCGCGCTCCAAGCCCACCTTCAGGTCGTCGGCCCAGCCATCCAGTTTCTCGGCCTCGGCCTCGAAGAAGCGGTTGTTGCGTTCCGTGATGTCGCGGTGGAGCGTGGCGATTCTGGCTGCGGCCTGGTCTGCGAGCGTTTCGTCGGGATCAGAGCCCGCTGCGAGATTTCTTACGACGCGACCGGGCAGGCGGAGCAGGCGGGTGGAGGTTTCCTCGTCGAGGGGGTAGCCGGAGTCCGTGACGGCTGACCAGACGAGGTGGTCCTCGGTCTGGTCGAGCGCGGCTACGGTTAGGATGGAAAGCTCCAGCCAGCCGGACTGGCCGACGAGGGGGTTGAGGATGGTGATTTTGCCTTCGTAGCCGGTGTAGTCGAAATGGACTTCGGCGGGAGGGAGGTCACGGGACTTGGCGCGGTCGAGCATGGCTTCGGCCAAGGGGTGGCTGAGGCGGAAGAGGTGGGCGTCGCCGGTGCCGCGCAGTTCGTAGTGGCCGAGCGGGAAGTGCCGGCCGGGGACCGGGTTGGCGTTGAGGCGGAAGGTTGTGTCCTGCGAAAACTCGGCACAGCCAGCTAGTTCGTGGCGGGCCAGTTCCATAAGTAGCTGGTCGAAGCGGGTGAGTGCCTCGATGGAGGCCTTGTCGCGGATGATGAGTTTCTCTCGGACCTCGTCGTCGAAGTTTTCGAGCAGCTTGCGGCGCGTGCTGGTCATGGCCTCGTTGATTTCGAGGGAGAGTTCGGACTGGAGCTGGTCGAAGGCGGCTTGGATCTCCTCGGGCTTGCGGCTGCGCTGGTAGATTTCGGCGATGCGCTTTTCGAAGTCGACGCCGGACTCGATGGCACCGAGGACTTCGTCGGAGGCACCGAAGATGCCTTCGAAGAGCTGGAACTTTTCGGAGAGGAGTTGGAAGACGCGGTTGTCGGCGGCGTTCTGGCGGTTGACGAAGTTGACGACCACGACGTCGTGCTTTTGACCGTAGCGGTGGCAACGGCCGATGCGCTGTTCGATGCGCTGGGGGTTCCACGGGAGGTCGTAGTTGACGACGAGGGAGCAGAACTGGAGATTGATGCCTTCGGCCCCGGCCTCGGTGGCGATCATGATGCGGCCTTCGTCGCGGAAGTAGTCGACGAGGGCGGAGCGCATATCGGCTGTGCGGGAGCCGGTGACACGGTCGGAATCCTTGTGGCGCTGGAGCCAAGCGGAGTAGATGGCCTTGGAGCCGTCGTCGGTGTTGGAGCCGTTGAAGAGGACAATGCCTTGGGAGAAGGGGGAGTCGGCGAGGAGGCGGAGGAGGTAGGCCTGGGTGCGGCGGGATTCGGTGAAGATGATGGCCTTTTCGCGGGCTCCGATTTGGCGGGCCTTGTTGAAGGCGATGACGAGGGCTTTGAGAAGTGCGCGGCCTTTGGCGTTGTGGTCGATGGAGCGGGCGAGTTGGGCGAAGGCGTCGAGTTCGGCTATTTCGATTTGGAGGGCTTGCCGGTCGGAGCCGGAAAGGGGGGCGTTGTCGTCTTCGGGGGTGGCGGCGTCGATCAGGTCGGTGGCGGCTTCTCTTGCGTTATCGGCGGGGATTGTTTCGTCGGCGGTTTCGTCGAGGGCTTCGTAGTCTTCGGCGAGGGTGGATTGGAGGGGGTGGGAGGATTCGGTTGTGGCCGACAGCAGAGGGGTCGCAGCAGCGAGTTTGGCTTTTAGGCGGTTGGACATCGCGGTGAGGGCACCGGCGATGGCAAAGGTGGAGGAGGCTAGGAGTTTGCGGAGGACCAGCGTCAGTAAGGCGCGCTGGCCCGAGGGGAGCGCTTGCAGGTTTTCACGCTGGAGGTAGTGGGAGACGAGGAAGTAGAGGCGGCTTTCACCTTCGTCGGGGGTGAAGTCCTCCACCAACGGGAGTCGCTGGGTGTAGGAGATGTAGGTGGTTACTTGACGGCGGAGGGTGCGGTGGCAGACGGGTTTGAGCCGGGCCTTGAGGGTGTCGAAGACCTGCTGCTGGGTGAGGTTGGCGAATTGTTCGCGGAAACTCTTGAGGTCACCGAAAGTGTGGGCATCCACGAAACTGACGAGGCCGTAGAGTTCGAGGAGCGAATTCTGGAGGGGGGTGGCGGTAAGTAGGAGCTTGCGGGTTGGCTCGAGAGCGTTCTTGAGGGCGTTGGCAATGACGTTGTTGGGCTTGTAGACGTTGCGGAGGCGGTGGGCTTCGTCGATGACGGCGATGTCCCACGGGATCTTGGCGATGTCGACGGCGCGGGAACGGGCGAACTGGTAGGAGCAGATGATGATTTCGTCAGCTTCGAATGGGCTTGCATTGCCGGACTTGAGGGCTGCGGCATAGGAGCGGCCTTCGAGGAGGCGGCAGGGGAGGAAGAACTTGTCGGAGAGCTCCTGATGCCACTGCTTGCGGAGGTTGGAGGGGGTGATGACGAGGATGCGGCGTTTGCGTTCGGCCCATTTCTGGGAGATGATGAGGCCGGCTTCAATGGTTTTTCCCAGGCCGACTTCATCGGCAAGAATGGCACCCTTGGCGAGAGGGGACTGGAATGCGAATAGGGCGGCGTCGACTTGGTGGGGGTTGAGGTCGACCTGGGCGCTGGCGATGGCACCTGCGAGTCGTTCGACGGTGCCGGAGGGCGAGCGCTTGGTGAGTTCCCAGGCGAAATATTTCGCGTGGTAGGGGGTGAGGGCGGTCATGACTGCGGGAGGCGGCTTGGGCGGACGCGGGGAATCGGGAGTTGTTTGGGAGGGCGGCGGTGGGTGCCGGGGAAATGGGCGGGCATTCGGTGAAATTATCGTTGGAACCATGATACGCCCGAAGGTGTGAGAATCGGGCTATGTGGATTTACTCGCGTTTTCCGGGCGATACGAATAGGACGCTCATGCGGATCCAGCATGACCTTTACGGAGGGATGGTGTCGGCAATTTTCCGGGCGGCACGGGACCGATATTTGGAGGCGTGCCGACTGGTGGAGTTGGAAACGGAGTTGTCGGGACCGGCTAGGGAACTGACGGGGTTTGACCACCGGACGCTTCAAGATACCCACGACACGATTGCGGCATGGTTCCGACATGCGCGGGATGACGGGGGCCAAATGCGACTTGGGGAATTGGAACAGGACTACGAGACCCGACTGGCGAAGGATTGGAATGAGTTCCTGCTTGCGGAGGTGGCGGCACTCGCCCGGATCGATGAGTTCGCGCGAGCTGTGCTTGAGGCGACCGTGTTCGCCAATCGCGAGCACGGCTATGCTGCGGAGAAGGAATTGCGGGAGATCTTGCGTGGGCGGTATCCGGCGGCTGTCACCGACTAACTGGGTGATTCGGGTTGGGGCTGGCGCGGTGGGAGGAGCGGTTGAAATCAGGATCGGAAGACATCTGGTCCTGATTGGCTTGCCGGAGCGGGGGTGCCAATCCTGCCCAAGTGCCGAGAGCGCCATTGTGGGAGCGGCGCTCCGTTCCCGGAAGCCTTCGAACCGGGGCTGGTGCGTCCCGATCCACTGCAGTTCGAAGGTGCCGTTGCTGTCCATTGGCACCTCGAATCGGCATCGCCCGGCGTTCAGCGTCCTCCGGCTCTAGCCGTTCCGGGAGTTGCTGGCCGCATCGTCCTCGGGGACCGATCAGGCCAGCACGGCGTTGAACTCGGCGCTCAAGCCGTATTTTCTAGACTTCCTGGCGGGATCGGCGACGACCACGAAACCGTGGTTGACCCATGCGGTCAATAGGTTGCGGGAGGCTCGCTGAGAGATGCCAAACAGCGCTTCGAGGTCGCGGCTGGTGATGACGGTGCTGTTTCGGAACAGTTCCAGTGCACGGCGCTGTCTTGGATCCAGCCGCCTCAGAGCGCCCGACTGGTCAGTGGCACCAATGCCCGCAGCCTCCCTGGCGCGGTTCCGAACGCTTTCAAAGCTGCTTGCAACGCCGTCGCAGAAATACTCCACCCACGCGGTGATGTCCGCTTCGGCGCGACCCTCGTAGTAGTTGTGCGATGGACCGACGGTGAGGGCGTTGTAGTATGCTCCGAGATTCCGGGCGTAGTATTCCTCCAGCGAGTAAAGACCCTTGAGATCGTAGGCACCCAAATGCAGAATGAGCGTGGTGAGCAGCCGAGCCGTTCTGCCGTTGCCGTCATAGTAAGGATGAACGGTCGCGAACTGATAGTGGGCGATACCGGCGCGGATCGGGCACGGAAGAGAATCCCGCTGCGAAGTGGAAATCCAAGCCGCGAGCGAATTCATGAGGTGCGGTACGTCTTTGGCTTCAGGCGGCATGTAGACGATGCCGCGAGTCCGACTATCGCGGATGACATTCTGGCCATCGCGGTAGGGTGTTGGTTTGGTCTTCCGGCGTCCGTCCGCCATCACAAGACCATGCAAGGTTTGGATGTGGAGCTCAGAGACGGGATTGCCGGAGGCAGCAATCTGCTCGGCTTTTTCAAGGGCCGCATAAGTAGCCGAGGACTTCCTTCTCGTCGCGCTCGCGACCGGGGAAATGGTGTTTTTCCTCGATGACCTTGGAAACCTGTTCCTGTGTAAGCCGGTTGCCTTCGATCATGGTCGAGTAATGCGTTGAGTAGAGGCGCGCAGTTTCCCGGAGGGTTGCCAGTGCAGAAGGTGTTATCGGCAAATCCTGAACCGCTTGCCGAGCCGCTTCGATGCGCATGAGGGCCGTGGCTACCTTCGAGGTGATGGAATACTTCGGTTCAAAGGGCATGGGTGTCGGCAGTTTGGCAACGGGCGGACTGCCGTTATTATGCCGTTAAACTGCCGTTAAGGCAAGGACCGAATCAGATCGGTTGGTGACATCACGGAGCATTCGCAAATTTGTGCCACGCCAACAACGCGTCGGTCCGACAACTCCGGGGCACTGGGTCGACAGGGTAGTTGCGGAAGGCCTCCAGAACGCCGGCTGGCACGGGCTGGGGCGACGAGTGCGGGGTGATGAATTTGGTGCGGACGTCGCGCTCGTTGAGGTCTTTTTTGTTGAGTGGGTTGTTTGGTGGAGGGGGAGTTTCGGGCAAGAGTGGTGAAAATATGGTGGCGCGGTGGGGCGGTGCTGTTAGGGCCGCCTGAAAGGCGGCTGTAGGCAAGAGTGCCTGCCCCACCCTGACATGGAGATTGTAGGGGACAGTGGTGTGCAGTTATGCCGGGCTGAAAGCCTGGCGGTCACGGGAATTTTTGCTTTTGGATTCATGGGTTTGGGGGCTTTTTGGGGTTGGATTGCTTGACGGTTGTGGTACTTGGAGTTGTGGTGGAAAATCTTCTGAGAAACAAGCGGACGACCTGGCCGCGATCAGTTTCTCCCGCACTTGATGCCGTGCCACGCGCGGCCCGTCCGCTTTGGATGGCAACGGGTGCGGGAGCGTCGGGCTGGCCGCTGGTCCCAATGGACGGCGGGGAGGGTGTGGCGGGGGGCGTGGTTTTGCCTGCGGAGAACGGGGTGGTGGCGTTTGCGCGGGAACGGCTCGGGATTGAGCCGGATGCGAAGCAGTGCGCGTTTCTGGCGTCGGAGGCCAAGGAGGGGATTTTGAATTGCTCGCGGCAATGGGGGAAGTCGACGATGGCGGCTGTGAAGGCTGTGCATCGGGCGATGACGCGACCTGGAAGCCTGGTGGTAGTGGCGAGTCCGACGGAGGCGCAGAGCGCCGAAATGGTGATGAAGGCGCGGGGGATGTGCCGGGACATGAATGTGCGGGTGAAGGGCGACGGGACGGGGCGGCCGTCGGTGGTGCTGAAGAACGGGTCGAGGATTTTGGGATTGCCGGGCAAGGAGGCGTCGATACGAGGGCCGTCGTCGGTTTCGATGCTGATTTTGGACGAGGCGTCGCGGATGGAGGACAGTTTGTATCTGGCGCTGCTGCCGACGCTGGCGGTGGGCGAGGGGGAGTTGTGGCTGTTGAGTACTCCGTGCGGGCGGCGGGGGTTCTTTTACAAGGCTTGGGCTCTGGGCGGGAAGGAGTGGGAGCGGCATTGGGTTCCGGCGACGGAACGCCCGAGGATTTCGGCGGCCTTTCTGGAGATGCAACGGAGGAAGATGCCGCCGCAATGGTTCCAGCAGGAGTTCATGGGCGAGTTTGTGGACAACGGGACGGAGGTGTTCGACCGGGGCCTGGTGGAGGCGGCGTTCCGGGAGGATGTGGCGGATTTGGGGGTCGGGGTGCGGTACGGGTTTTGAGGGGAGGGTGGAGCGCGCGATGCCGTGACACCGGGATGGGCGGTTATGGCCGCCTAAAAGGCGGCTGCAACCAAGAATGGCTGCCCCACAACGGGAGATGCGTGCATTTGGGGGGAAAGCAAGGGGAGGAGAACGGGATGTTTTACGTGGGCGTGGATTTGGGGAAGAGGCGGGACCATTCGGCGATTGCGGTGGTGGAGAAGGTGCTCGAATACTCGCCGTATGCGAGTCCGACCATGTCGTCGATGGATGTGCGGCTGCTGGAGCGGGTTCCGCTGGGGACGCCGTTTCCGGTGGTGGTGAATTCGGTGCGGGAGCTGGTGCGGAGCGATGCGCTGCGGGGCAGGTGCGCGGTGGCGGTGGATGCGACGGGGATGGGCGGGCCGGTGGTGGACATGTTGAAGCGGGCGCAACTGGGGTGCGAGTTGACGGCGGTGACGATCACGGGTGGAGACCGGCAGACGGGGGGAGGGTCGGAATACGGGATTCCGAAACGGGATTTGATTGCGGGGGTGCAGGTGCTGCTGGAATTGGGGCAGTTGCGGATTGCGAGGAAGCTGCCGAATGCGGGGGCTCTGATGCGGGAGTTGCTGGATGTGCGGCTGACGAAACGACCGTCGGGAAGGGCGAGGATCGGGGCGGACGGGTGCGGGGAGCATGACGACTTGGTGATTGCGGTGGGGCTGGCGTGCTGGCGGGGTGGTCGGCGGGAGAACAGCTTCGGGACGCACAGAATTGTTTGAAAGGAAGGAAAGGGAGGCTGGGACGATGGTGGACGTGTATTTTTCGAAGGGCCCGCGGGGCGAGTTGCGGATGCCGCGCAGTTCGAGGTTTGAGCGGGATGGGCTGGGGATTCGGTATGAGGGCGAGGTGCTGAACGGGGAACAGAGTGTGGAGCAGCGTCGACGCGGGGATGAATTGGCGGCGGCGCGGCGGATTTTCGAGGGGGGGGATGGGGTGGAGGGGTGAGATCGGAAGA
>CAITMP010000677.1 GCA_903893525.1 uncultured Acidobacteriia bacterium
CGTTCTGGGTCCGTAAGATCGCGCCGGACGATTTTTACAACCTTCGGGCAACAGTGAGCTTGGAGTCAGACACCGGCGACCCGTTGCTATCCACCGTGTTTCCATGCAACCTGAACACGTGGGCCAAGTATTCCTTCCCGGTGACCGCCCAGCGTAGCTACCAAGCAGGCGAACTACGGGTGATGTTCCGCAGTGGTTTGGGGCCGCAAGCGTTCGAAATCGGCGGGCTTCAATTCACGGACAAGGGCGCGCCACCTCCACCGCCGGCCCCTGTCGGCTCCCTGATCCCAGCGGACAGCAGCCACACCTACGGCGCGTATTTTGACAATTCGGTGGGCGGCGGGTCGGCCCGCGTGGTGGTTGGAGGCTCCCCCTCGGGCGGCGACGCGGTAC
Organism: uncultured Acidobacteriia bacterium; assembly: GCA_903893525.1. GTDB lineage: Bacteria > Acidobacteriota > Terriglobia > Bryobacterales > Bryobacteraceae > BOG-234. The sequence goes on from CAITMP010000677.1 coordinate 394, forward strand.
AAATCCAGGTAAACGGCACGTCACCGAACATTTACAACGCCCAATTGGGCTGGCCGACCAACGCACCCGTGAACAAGAACGACGCCGTCCTGCTCAGCTTCCGCGTCCGGATGCTGCAGGGAGGGGCTGGCGGGGTCCAAGGCCAGATCGTATTCGAGCGGAATGGCGATCCGTACGACAAGTCTCTAACATTCACCTATCCCGTTGCGACGGACGAATGGCAGCTGCTGCAGGCACCCTTCCGGGCCAACGACAACTACAAGGCCGGCACAGCACACCTGCAGTTCCAGTTCGCGGCCGGCCCGCAACGCTTCGAAATTGCCGATGTGGAACTGAAGAACTACGGAACCTTGGCCGACCTAACTTCGCTGCCGAGCCGCAACGCCACCGCCGTGGACCCTGTTGCCATCCAGATTCTGTCGGACGCGAAGAAGCGCATCGAGGAAATCCGCAAGGCACCCATGACGGTCCTTGTTACGGATGCCGATGGAAACCCTGTACCGAATATGGAGGTGCGGGTGCAGCAACTCCGCCACGCCTACCGTTTCGGATCGGCGGTTGTGTCGGCGGGATTGCTGCAATCGGGTACCGACAACGACATCTACCGCTCCCGCATTGCCAGCCATTTCACCACGTCAGTGCTCGAAAACGACCTCAAATGGCCGACTTGGGAATGCACAACCTGCAAGCCCAGCTTCGACCAGCAGCAGACCCGCAACGGTATCCAGTGGCTGCTCGAACGCAACATCGCAGTCCGGGGTCACAACCTGATCTGGCCGTCGTTCCGCAACCTGCCAAACGACCTGCAAAAGCTCACCGGCGAGAACCTGCGCACGCGGATCAACAAGCATTTCGAAAACGTCCTCAACGACCCCGGCACTGCCAACAAGCTTTACCAATGGGACGTCGTGAACGAGCCGTTCGACAACTTCGACATCCAGGGGCGGATCGGCGGAGTCTCCGGTATCCCTCAGAGCAATGGACTGCTCGGCAACAACGAACTGCTCGACTGGTACCGCCAAGCGCGTACCCTAGCACCAAACGCCCGGCTCTTTCTCAACGACTACAGCAACATCGAAAACGCGTCACCCGCCCAGCACGAGGACTACACCATCAAGTTCCTGGAATGGATGCAACAGAACAACGCGCCGTTCGATGCCATCGGACTTCAGGCCCATTTCGGCGGCACCCGAACGATGGCGCGCCTGCAGACTGTCTTCGACCGCTTCGCGAAGTTCGGCCTTCCCCTTGCCGTCACCGAGTTCGACTTCAATTCCTCCGAGGAAGCCGCCCAAGCCAATTTCACACGGGATTTCATGACGCTGGTCTTCAGCCGTCCGGAACTGGAGGATTTCCTGATGTGGGGTTTCTGGGCCAACCGCCACTGGTTGCCACAGGGTGCCATGTACACCTCCGACTGGTCCTCGAAACAGAATGCGCTCGTCTACAACCAACTGCTATTCCGCGACTGGTGGAGCAACGAGTCCGGCACTACGGGCGACGACGGTCAATTCGTCCCGCGGGTCTTCAAAGGCGACTACCAGGTTACGGCAATCGGCCCCAACGGTCCGGTGACGAAAGTCGTGAAGGCTGAGGACTCGGGATTCGTCTTACTGGTGCTGCAATAACGTGTCCCCTTTTCGCGGCACAATCCGCTTTCAACAGTAGGAGTACCCTCAACCATGCCCGGACAATTCTTCACCCTCCAGAACGATCCGCCTTTTCTACCGGGCACCATGCTGCTGCTTACGGACGGTACCGTGATGTGCCAGGAATCCGGCACGCGCCGATGGTGGCGACTCACCCCGAACGCGCTCGGCATTTACTGGAGCGGCACCTGGTCGCGCTTGGCCGACAGCCCCACGTCTCCTCGGTATTTCGCTTCGGCGGTCTTGCGGGACGGTCGTGTCTTCGTAGCTGGTGGCGAATACAGCGCGGGGATTTTGGCAGATCTCAACACGGCAGCCATCTACGACCCGATGGCCGACAAGTGGACTTCGATCAACGGCCCCATCGGCTGGATCGCGCTCGGCGATCTTTCCAACTGCGTCCTTGAGGACGGCAGAATCCTCGTTGGCAGCATTGTCGACAACCAGTGCGCAATTTACGACCCGGACAGCAACACTTGGACCGAGGCCGGGAGGAAGAAGAACCTCAGCAGCAACGAGGAGACTTGGACGCTACTGCACGACGGCACGGTGCTCACAGTAAATTGCATTGACCACCCCGGATCGCAGCGGTACCTGCCCGAAACCAACAAATGGGTGGACGCGGGCAGCACCATCGCGGATCTGGTGGAAGACGAGTCACGGGAAATCGGCCCGGCGATCCTGCTGCCAAACCGGCGCTGTTTCTGCATCGGCGCGACAGGTAAGACAGCCTACTACACACCCCCGCCGTTTTCCATCGCGACGGGACACTGGAACGAAGGCCCGCTGCTGCCTGTTGTGGATCTCCCCGGCCTGGGCCAACTACCCTTGGGTGCGAAGGACGCCCCTGCCTGCCTCCTTCCCAATGGAAGAATCCTGATAGCACTCGGTCCGGTCAATGGGAAAGCAATGGACTACTTGGGTCCAACCTACATCTACGAATTCCAACCAGGCTCCCCCGCCTTCGGGGACCCCGTGCTGGTGGTGGGGGACGATCCGCACAACCCCAACCAGCCAAAGCCCTATCACTGGGTGATGCTGCCAATCCCCTCCGGCGAAGTACTGCTGGCCAATGCCAAGACAAGGTCCGTGCTGCTGTACAAGCCGGACGGTCCGCCAATTCCCGAAGGCAAACCCGCGATCATGAATGGACCGTTTGACAGGGATCGGAACTTCTTGCAAGTTCGCGCCGGGGAAACTTTCACAATCTCCGGTGCGCTCTTCAACGGCCTTTCGCAGGCGGCCAGCTACGGCGACGATGCTTCCATGGCGACCAACTACCCGCTGGTCCGGATTGAATCCCCCGCCGGAACCGTCTGGTATTGCCGCACCTTCGGGCACTCGTCGATGGGCGTGAATGTGCTCGACGGTGTTTCCACCAACTTTACGGTACCGGCCACAGTTCCGCCCGGCTACTATTCGATCCGGGTGGTGGCGAACGGAATCCCTTCGGACCCGGTTCCGGTTTGGGTTCTGGAGTAAACACCAGCGGAATCAACACCACGCCGACGCGACGCCACTGCCTTCCAACGTCTTGCGAACGGCAACCCGCGCCCGGTGAAGGCGCATCTTCACCACATCCTCGGAAAGATCCAGAATCTGCGCCGTTTCCAGCGTGGACAGATCCTCCACATCCCGCAGCAGCATCACGCAGCGGTATTTTTCCGGTAGAGTCGCAATCGCTTGGTCGAGCACGGCCCTCGTCTCCAGCTGAATCACCCGTGCATCGGGCAAATCGCCCATGTCCGCCAACTCAAAACCGGAGCCGGTAACGCTTTCGTCCAACGAAAGTTCATGTTCCGGAGCAAACACGCTCTTGCGCCGCTTCATCAGGCATGCGTTCTTGGCGATCTGAAAGACCCAGGGGCGCACCCGCGCTGGTTCCCGGAGGCTGCCCAGATTTTCAAATACCCTCATTAGCGCATCTTGAACCACTTCCTCGGCGTCTTCGCGATGGCCGCACATCAACCAGCTGTAGTGGAAAATCTTCGCGCCGAAGTGCTCAGCGAAGCGGTCGAAAGCCTCCGGATCGCCAGCCAGTAAGCGAGTGGCGAGTACAGCTTCCATTTCTCGGGTAAGGTCGGGCACCGACTCCGATTTTAGGGCATAGCATACCCGGCGTCTGAAAAAATCCAACGGCGGACTGTTACGTCGGCCACCCAATTGCATCATGCAGTCCAGAAGCATGAAAACAATCGTCCTTCTGCTGGCACTTGCCCCCTTCGAGGCTTGGCCACAGACTCCAGCACCGGATCCGATATCACTCAAGGACGCCGTACGCATCGCCCTGACCACCCACAAGGCGATAGCGTCCTCCGGCACCGCAGCCCAGGCGGCCGAAACAAGAATAGCCCAAGCACGGTCCGGCAACCTCCCAAGAATCGACTACTCCGAAAGCTGGACCCGCAGCGACAATCCCGTCTTCGTTTTCTCCTCGCTGCTGACCCAGCACCAGTTTGGACCCGGAAACTTCCAGATCGGACCCCTGAACCGGCCTGAGTTCCTCAACAATTTCCAATCACAGCTCTCGGCCGAACAAAAGATCTACGATGGCGGTCGAACAAAGATTGCCGTACGTTCCGCCGAGTTGGGACGGGACATCGCCCAAGAGGACACCCGGCGCACCCGCCTCGAAACCATCGCCGCCGTTGTCCGTACCTACCAGGACGCGCTTCTGGCAGTGGAACAGGTGCGTGCGACCGCGCAGGCCCTGCGTTCGGCCCAGGCAGATCTCGACCGCGCCATTTCGATTCGCGACGCCGGAATGTCCACTGATGCCGATGTCTTGTCAATACGGGTTCACCTGGCCGCAGTCCAAGAGCTGGGGATCCGGCGCGAGGCGGATCTAAGCGTTGCCCGTGCGGCACTGAACGACGCGATCGGACTCCCGCTCGATACCTCCCACACGCTCACCACCTCGCTCTCCGCACTCCGACTACCCGAAGTGAAGACCTCCGCCTACGAGGACCAAGCCGTGGGGGAAAGGTCCGAACTCCGCCAGATAAAGCTGGGCATCGCCCTGGCCCGGAACCAGACTGCTGCAGCCCAAAGCGCCCTCTTGCCCGAAGTCTCAGCGCACGCCGCCTTCGAAGCTGACCGCCAGCGGTTCTATGACCGTGGTGGAGCCAACTGGCTGCTCTCCATCGGCCTCCGATGGAATCTTTTCGATGGCCACGCCAATCGCTCACGAATTGCCGAAAGCACCTTGATTGCGCACAAGGCCGAACTCGACCAAGATCGGGCCAAGTCCGCCATCCGGCTCCAAGTCCGCCGGGCCTACGCCGACCTGCTCGCCGCCGACCAAAGGATTGTTGTCGCCAAGGCCTCCATCACCCAGGCAGAGGAAAGTCTGCGCATCACCCAAGACCGCTACCAAGCCGGATTGGGCAACATCACGGACCTGTTGCGCACGGAAAATGCGTTGCTCGAAACACGCACCCGCCACCTGGCCGCCATCCATGACCAGCGCGTCGCCGCCGCCATGCTCGAATTGGCTGCGGGCACGCTGGCACCGGAATCGGAAATCTTGAACGAGGGAACCAAATGAGCCGACGGATTGCATTGACCCTTGCCGCCATGGCGCTGCTTGGCTGCGGGGAAAAGCCCGCGCAGAAACCGGTCGTTCAGGTGTCGACCCCGGTCTCCGTCAACACGGTGGATGCCACCAGCGAGACGTGGCCGCAGCTGTACGATGCCCCCGGTACCGTCCAAGCCCGCGTTTCCACGGTGGTCTCGGCACGGTTCATGGGCTACGTCCGCGACGTACGGGTGCAAATTGGCGACCGCGTCCGGCAAGGACAGCCATTGATCACGCTGGACACCCGTGACCTCGATATTGGATCGCGCAAGTCTGTGGCCGCCCGCGAAGAGGTGAAAACCGCAATACCGGAAGCCGATAGTGCCGTGGCGGCGGCCGCTGCCAATTTGGATCTGGCGCAAGTGACCTTCGGGCGCATGCAGGAACTCTTCCGCAAGAAATCCATCTCCAACCAGGAATTCGACGAAGCCTCGGCCAAGCTGAAAGCCGCCCAAGCAGCCTACGGAATGGCCCAGGCCCGCCGTGTGCAGCTGAATTCCCGGCTGAGCCAAGCCGAGGAGGAGGTTCGCGCAACCGAGGTCGCCCGGACCTACGCCGAAATCACCGCGCCCTTCGCCGGAGTAGTTGTTGCCAAGGGCGTTGATGTTGGAACGCTCGCCGTGCCCGGCTCGCCATTGTTGACGCTGGAGCGGGAAGCGGGCTACCGGCTCGAAGCCCCGGTGGAATCCCGCGTGGCAACCATTCGGCCAGGGCAGCCGGTCCAAGTCCTGCTCGACGGCGCGGACAAGGCTCTTGAAGCCCGTGTCACGGAAATCGCACCCAGCGTGGACCCTGCCTCCCGCGCCTACATCGTCAAGATCGACCTGCCAGCGGGCCCGAACATCCGCTCCGGGTTGTTCGGGCGCGCCACCTTCGAACTCGGAAGCCGTAGAGTACTGGCCGTTCCGGCTGCAGCGGTGGTCGAACACGGGCAATTGCAATCGGTGTTCGTGGCGGAGGGCGGTGTGGCCCGCGCCCGATTGATCACCACGGGTGCGAAGTCCAAGGACGGGATGGAGGTGCTCTCAGGCTTGGAGCCGGGCGAAAAGATCATCTTTCCGCTCCCCCGTGGATTGGCAGATGGCGCGAAGGTCGAGGTTCGCCCGTGAGCGGCACACCCGTCCGCAAACTGGGTCCCGCCGGGAGCTTCGCCAAGATCTGGATCGGCTCCAAACTCACCCCGCTCGTGATCGCCGGCTCCTTGTTGCTGGGAGCGTTCTCGGTCTGGAAGCTCCCGCGCGAGGAGGAGCCCCAGATCATCGTCCCCATGGTGGACGTCGTTGTCCAAATGCCGGGAGCCTCCGCCCGCGAAGTGGAGGAGCGGCTCACCAAGCCAATGGAGAAGCTCCTCTGGGAAATTCCGGGCGTGGAGTACATCTACACAACCTCCAGCCCAGGCATGTCCATGGCGATTGTGCGCTTCCTGGTCGGGTCGGACGAGGAAAAGAGCATCGTCCGGCTGAACCAGAAGCTGAGCGCGAATCTGGACCGCATTCCCCCCGGAGCGTCGCCGCCCTTGGTGAAGCCGCGATCCATCGACGATGTGCCGATTCTGGCACTCACGCTCTGGAGCAGCCGTTACAGCGATTTCGATCTCCACCGAATCGCAGCCCAAGTGGAGGACACCGTCAAACAGGCACCGGATGTCTCCACTGTGTCCCTGATCGGAGGGCAGCGCCGGGAAATCCACATCGCGCCGGACCCCGCCCGATTGGCTGCCTATAGCCTGTCGCCGCTCCAGTTGGTCCAAGCGCTCGGACTCGCCAACCAGCGCATTCCTTCCGGCTCTTTGGCCGAGGGCAACCGCGAATATCTCCTCCAAACCGGCCAGTTCCTCCGAACTACAGCCGATGTCGGCAACGTCGTCGCCGGTACAGCCGCCGGCAAGGCAATCCTGGTGAAGGATATCGCCCAAATCACCGACGGTGGCGGGGAGCCAGCCGAATACGTGCGCTTTTCGGACGGCAAGGGCTACCATCCCGCAGTCACCCTGGCCATATCCAAGCGAAAGGGGACCAACGCCGTCGCTGTGGGTTCCGAAGTCCTGCGGCGAGTCGAACCGCTGAAGGGCACGGTCATCCCCTCGGGTGTCGAGCTGACCATCACCCGCGACTACGGCGAAACCGCCCGCGAGAAATCCGACGAGCTTCTCTGGCACATGCTGATCGCCGTGGTCTCCGTCAGCGTCCTGGTGGCGCTCGTGCTGGGGCTCCGCGAATCGCTCATCGTCTTTATCGCCATCCCGGTCACGCTGGCCCTGACGCTCACCGTCTTTTACCTCTACGGCTACACCCTGAACCGGATCACCCTTTTCGCGCTGATCTTTTCCATCGGCATTTTGGTGGATGACGCCATCGTGGTCGTGGAAAACATCGTCCGTCACTGGCGCATGGCCTCCAACCAGGACCGTTCGAAATTCGACGTCGCCATCGAGGCCGTGGACGAAGTGGGCAATCCGACCATCCTTGCCACGCTGACCGTCGTAGCAGCCATCCTGCCGATGGCCTTCGTGGGTGGCCTGATGGGTCCCTACATGCGCCCAATCCCCATCGGGGCCAGTTCGGCGATGCTGTTTTCCCTGCTCGTAGCGTTCATCGTGACCCCTTGGGCCGCCGTCCGCATTCTCAAAACCAATGTCCATCACGAGGGGGAACGCGAGGATCTGGTCACACGCGGCTACCGGCGCGTAATGGGTGCGCTGCTGCACACGCCGCTGCTCCGGTGGGGCTTCGTAATTGGCGTTGGCGTGCTGC
>CAITMP010000678.1 GCA_903893525.1 uncultured Acidobacteriia bacterium
GAGAAGCCCGTGTCCACCCGGAAGTTGTAAATCGGGGCGGTATTTGTGTAGGGTGCGCCTTGGTACGTGTAGCGGCCGCCGTAGTTCACGCTCAGATTCGGATTCACCTGCCACGTGTCGTGCGCCCAACCGTCGTAGGAGTTCACATTGTAAACACGCTGCGGATTTCCCCGGATGATGGTTGCGCCGTTCGAGTTGCTCGGTTGGCCAGCCAGGAAGTCGGTCATGGAGCGCAGGGTACTGGAGACTGTGGGATCGGTCGCCCATGGACCGCGGGTGCCGTCGAAGCTGAATGTTCCGCGGGCGTTGCTGTAGTACGCCACGTTCACATCTGCACGTCGGTATTCGCCACCGATCTTGACCTGGTGCCGACCTACGAGCCAGGACAGGTTGTCGGTCAAGTGGCCCGTGACGTCCGTTCGTCCAAGCGGGGCGGTGGCACCGACGTAGTCAAAACCGCTGATCTTCAGGCTTGGCGAGCCGATGTAGTTCGGGTTGGTGATCCCCGTATTCAGGCCCATCGCAAGCGGGTTGAACGAAGTGTTCGCATCGCCGAATGTCTGCAGGAAGTAGTTCACCGCCAAGGTGACCTGGTTCACCATTTTGGGCGACCAGGTATCGTTTTCAACCACCGAGTAATTGTGGACGTGCATCGGCGCCTGCTGGAAAAAGTCGTGGAAGTGGGATCCGACATCGGCGGTCTGTGTGCCCGTGCCGCCCAAGTACCGAACGGCGAGCGAATGCTTGTCGCTGAAGCGGTGGTCGACCTTCACGATCCCGTTGTAGCTGTTGTAGCTGTTCAAAGCATTCGCAAGGTAGTTGTTCGCGGTTGCAGGGCCGGTCCGGCTGTTGGAGGGCCAGATGTTCAACAGATTCAGGGAGACTGGATTGATCGGCACGCCATATTTTTGGAGCACGGCCTGTCCTGCGGCAACCCATGCGGCGGAAGGGGCAGTGTCGAGAATCGACAGGCCAGCCACCGCGAGCTGCACCTCACCCGTTAGGAAGAAGAAGGTCTTGTTCTTGATGATTGGCCCGCCAACGGCGAAGCCAAACTGGTTGTTGCGGATCTCCTGCTTCTTGCTGCCTTTTGCCTGGACCGGCGAAAGCGCCGCCAGAGCTTCATTGCGGTCAAAGAAGAAAAGGCTGCCGTGGAGGCTGTTGGTGCCGGACTTGATCACCATTTGGACCGATGCGCCACCGTTGCGGCCCATGTCGGCGCTCGCGTTGGACTCCACCGAAAACTGGTCGATGGCCTCTATCGGCACCAGCGCGCCCGCGATGCCGGAAACGCCGCCCTGGTTTACGGCCACGGCGTTCGAATAGGCGTCGTTGTTGTCCGCGCCGTCAATCTGGTAGTTGGCACCGTTCGTCCGCATTCCGTTGACGGATGTGCCGGAGGGCGTCACGCCGGGAGCCAGCTTGACCATTTGCTTGAAATCGCGACCGTTCATGGGCATGTCCTGGACGGCCTTGTCGTCCACCACAGCGACCAGAGCGCTGGATGTGGTTTCCAGCGAAACCGCCGATGCCGAGACTTCGACTACGGAATTCTGTTGGGCGACGCCTAGCTGCACCGAGATATTGGTGGTCTTGGAGACCGAAACCTCGATTCCAGCCACCTCCTTCACTTCGAAGCCGGGCAACGAGGCTGTGATTTTGTATGTGCCCGTGGAAAGCGACGCAAAAAGAAAGTTCCCGCTGGCACCGGTTGTGGCAGCGCGGTTGAAGCCGGTTGCGGGGTTCTGTAGTTTGATGACGGCGTTTACGAGCGCGGCACCGGAAGGGTCCACGACGGTTCCGGCGATGTCACCGGTGAAGCTTTGCGCAAAGGCGCAAGATGCGAATATGACGGCGCATGCCGCCAAACGGCGATACAGCATTTGTTTCCTCCAAGAGTGGTTCTGTAAGGGACGGACAGGTGGGGAAACGACTCGGGGGTTCCGTTAAAACAACGCTGCTTCGCGGTTGTCGATTTACGTGTAGACCATAGGTTAGCGGAGCCCCGAAGGCGTGTCAATAGCTCTGGGGGCTCCGATGCGGATTGCTGGGGAGTTTTTCTTAAGGGTTGATGGCAAGCGTGACAGTTGAGGGGGATGGCGGAACATCGTGGTGTTCCACCATGGTGAACCCGGCATCCGTGCACATCGCTTCGAGCTCACGCTTGGAAAAAGCGTCGCCCGAGGGCGTCGTTGTCAGCATCGTCATCGCGAACATGGCCGCCAAGGGTGGGGTGATCCGGTCGTCATTGACAGCCATTTCCACGATCACGACCTTGCCGCCGGGCTTGAGTGCCGCGCGGACGCGCTGGAGCAGCGCAACATTGGTCGCGAAGTCGAAATGGTGGATGAAATTGGTGACCAGGACGACGTCGTAGCCCGTGCCGTAGTCCATCGTGAAAGCGCTGCCGTTGATGGCGTGCCAGCGGTCCGCAACGCCGAGGTGTTCGGCGTTGGTCTTGGCCACGCCCAGGACATTGGCCCAATCGAGGGCATGGATTTCCGCCGCAGGGCTGCTCTTCGCCACCATGATGCCGAACATGCCATGCCCGGCGGCAATATCGAGGACTTTGATGGGCTCGGTTGTCGCGGCCAACTGTCCGATCAGCATGGCGGACGGCATCGCCAGCGGCACCATGCCTTTGGCGAAATCGACCCAGATCGGGTTGTCGTCACTGACCGAGCCCTCGGCGGGCAGCACCGTTCCACCTTTGCGGACCGCGTCCGCGACCCTCGTCATGCCTTCGGACATGAATGGGTGGAAGAGGAATGAAGTCATGCCGCCCATATAGGCGGGTGAGCCCTCGACGAGGAAAAACTGGGAGTCGGGCGTCAGGCTGTAGCCCGATTCGTCCTTTGTCAGGAATCCGACGATCGTCAGGTAGTCGCAGAGGACGCGGATACCCTTCGGTGCGGCACCGCAAATCTGGGCGAGTGCTTCCGCCGTGTGGGCTCCGCCCGCGATGGCGGTGAAGAGCTTCAGTTCAATGCCGGCGCGCAAGGCGCTGGTGCGCTGGTGCGCCATCAGGGTTTCAAAAACGAGGATCGGGGACGGACCGGCCATTAGGCTATTTTACATGGGTTTGGGGTGGCTGTGCCAGCCGAAGAATTGTCATGGACCCCGTTTTCTGGACAGGATGTAAATGAGAGGGGTGGCATCGAAGCTGGAGGAAACACATGCCGCGAGTACGAAAGAGCTACCCGGCGAGCTGAAGGCGCGAGCTGAAGGCGAAGGTTGCGGTTGAGGCGATCAAGGGCATGAAGGCGGCGGCGCAGATCGCGCAGCCGTTCGACGTTCCGACGGACCTGGCCGCGAATTGGAAGTAGCAGGCGTTGGACCAGCTGCCGGAGGTGTTCTCCGGCAGCCATCCAGCCTCAGGCTCTTTCAAAGTCGTGTTCGATCCGCACCATGTACCGGATTCTGGAGCAGGAGCGGCGGTGCGCGAACGGCGGGACCAGCTGGTCCACCCACCTGACCTCGGGCGCACCGGCACGGTTCGACTTATCCCCGGATAAGTCCGGCATTCTGCTTCGCCCCTGGTCAATGGGGAGTTGCTGGTCAACATACCCAACGAGCTTTGGAGCTGGGACATCACCAAGCTCATGGGGCCAGCCAAGTGGACCTACTTTCACCTTTACGTCACAATCGACGGGTTCAGCCGTTACATGGTCGGCTGGATTGTCGCCGAGGAGAACGGCATGGGTCGGTCGAGTCGGATTCCAAGGAACTGAACTTGATCGCGCCGGAGCTACGGCCAGGGGTCGTTTCGCGAAGGGCGGCCGGAGGCAAGAATGCCGAACCTACGGGCCCGGTGGTCGATTCACGTTGACATGGGTGGAGTGGGGCCGGTATGATTCCACAAGCGGGCGGACTGCGGGCTGGCACGACGCACAAACAGATATGTCAATTATCGAAGTCTGCCAGTGGTTGCAGGATACCGAGGTAGGCACCCAAATCCGCGAATCGGTCTGGACGTTCCCGATTCTGGAGGGTACCCATCTCTTGACGATCGCCATTTCCGTGGGGACATTGCTCGTGATGGATTTGCGGTTGGCAGGACTGCTCTTCACCCGCCAGAAAGTGTCCGACATCACCAAGGCGGTGATGCCGATCAGCATCTTCGGCTTCACCGTGATGTTCATCACGGGGATCTTCCTGTTTCTGTCCCAGGCGGTGAAGGCATACGGCAGCATCTATTTCAAGCTGAAAGTCCTTTTCCTCTTGCTGGCCGGAGTCAACGCGCTGGTGTTTGAATTGACGATGCGGAACAAAATACACGATTGGGACGCAGATGCCGTTCCGCCGTGGCGTGCGCGGATGGCCGGCATTTGCGGCATGATCTTGTGGGCCAGCGTGATTGCGGCGTGCCGGACCATGGCGTACAACTTCTAGGAACCAGCTATGGATCTCCTACCCTTCTTCAAATGGTGCGATGAGACGGCTCTTGCCAACGCCATCCGCGACTCCCGTTTCGTCTTTCCGATCATCGAAAGCATCCATATCCTGGCGCTGACCGTTTTGGTGGGTACTGTGGTCGTGGTCAGCCTGCGATTGCTCGGAATCGGGCTCAAGAACATGCCACTGCGGGAGTTGGCCGATGGATTGGCACCGATGCGCAATGCGAGCCTGGGTGTGATTCTTGCAACGGGGTTCATGCTGTTCACCTCGGAGGCATTGAAATGCTTCGAGAATCCACCGTTCTGGGTGAAGATGAAGTTACTCGTCTGCGCGATCCTATTCCAGTACACGGTTGTGCGGTGGACCACGGGGTCGGGCCACGAGCCAGGAAAGGCACAGGCGGTGTCGGTTGCGGTGCTCTCGCTGTTGTTGTGGTTCGGCGTTGGAGCAGCCGGCCGAGCCATCGGTTTCTACTAGAATCTCCACCCGGCAGGGCAGATCAGTTTTAATGGTAGTTGGGAAGTGAGAAATAAGATGACGGTTTCGAAGGTTCGCATTGCGGCAGGCTTGGCGCTCTTGGGGGTACTGTCGAGTCCGGTTTTTGCCCACCACTCGTTCGCGGCGGAATTCGACAGCAACAAACAGGTCGAATTGACCGGCACGGTGACCAAGGTCGAGTGGCAGAACCCCCACGCGCACTTCTCGCTTGCGGTCAAGGATGCTTCGGGAAAAGTTACGGTGTGGGATTTCGAGACGGGCAGCCCGAACGCTCTGGCACGTCGCGGCCTTTCACGGCATTCGCTCAAGGAAGGCGACGTGCTGAAGGTGATCGGATACCGGGCCAAGGACGGATCGAACTTGGCGTCGGCTGGCACGGTGACCTTCTCCGACGGCCACAGCGCATTCGCGGGGACTTCGGGTGACGGCGGCCCCAGTAAATAGGGACCTGCGCTAGCCTAGTTTCATGGCAAACAAGCGGATACTGCGGCTAGCTAGCGCGCTGCTCGTCATGACCGCTGTGGGGGCATCGGCGCAGCCTCAGGCACCACCTGCGGCACCACCCGCGGCACCTCCCCAATCGGTCCAGTACGAATTCCGTATCGCCAACTTCAAGACCGAAAGCGGTAAGGTGCTGCCGGAGGCTCTGGTTGTCTACGGAACCTACGGCAAGCTGAACGCGGCCAAGGACAACGCCATCCTGCTGCCCTCGCACTACATGGCGAACTACCACGGCTATGAATGGCTGATCGGACAGGGCAAGGCGCTAGATCCGGAAAAGCTGTTCCTAATTTCCACGGAACTTTTCGGCAACAGCCGTTCATCATCGCCCAGCAACACGCCGGAGCCATTCCACGGCCCGCGTTTTCCGGTGATGACGATCCGCGACAATGTGGAAGCGGTCCACCAGCTGTTGACCCAGGAGTTCGGCATTACGCATCTGCGGGCCGTGGTCGGATTCTCCATGGGTGCCGAGCAGGCGTTCCAGTGGGCTGTGTCTTATCCGAAATACATGGGCCGGATCGTGGCCACGTCGGGCACGGCAAAGTGCCATCCCCACGGCGTGATCCGGCTGGAGGGGCAAATCGCGGCGATCACCGCCGACCCCGCCTTCGAAAATGGCGACTACAAGGCCCAACCGACAAAGGGATTGTCGGCGTTCGGCATGGTTTGGGCGGGGTGGCTGTACTCCCAGCAGTGGTGGCGCGACGAGCTCTGGAAAGTGGGACGCCCGGAAGCCACGTTTGAGACAACGATGGTGCGATTCCGGGACCGTTTCATCCCGGGAGCCGATGCGAACAACCTGATCCTCCAGTGCCGCACTTGGGAAAGGCACGACGTGGGCGCAACGCCCGGATTCAACGGGGATCTGGCAAAGGCGCTGGGCTCGATCCAAGTGCCGGTGCTTTATATGCCGTCGGAAACCGACATGTACTTCCCTGTGGGGGACGCGCGCTACGAGGCAAAGTTCATTCCGAAGGTGACGCTCATGCCGATACCGTCACTCTGGGGACATACGGCCGGAGCGGCAAGCAATCCGGACGACGCCAAATTCCTGAATGCCAATATTGGAACGTTTCTGGCGGGGAACTAGCCCTGTAACAACTCGGCGGCAACCGCCTTCCGATATGCATGGCTGACCAAGTCGTTCATCGGGAGATGGTTGCGGGTGGACCAGTCCCGAGGAACTCGGCCAAGCGCTTCTTCAACCCGCAGTGGAATCTGGAAACCCACGTCTTGTCCTTGCTGGAGTAGCTCAAGAAGCAGTTCACTGCTAGCCGCAGACAAAGGTCATGATTCGCCGTGTGGAAGCAGATTTCCGAAATTGGATTTCGTCGTAACACGGCTGCGGTTGCCCGGTTGTTGTAGTTACTTTCGGCAGGTGTGCGAGAGCAGGTCGACTGGTTCGAAGCCTTTCTTGAAGGTCACGAACACGCGTTCGCCTATTTTCGCCGGAGTGTTCCCTAGGCTGCGCTACGACAATCTGACCACCGCGGTGAAGAAGATCCTGCGCGGAACAGCGGATCGAAACCGAGCGGATCATCGCATTCCCCTCGCACTGGGGTTTCAAGAGTGAGTACTTCACGCCCGCCAGCGGCAACGAAAAGGGCGGGGTGGAAGGAGAACTCGGCCGGTACCGGCGCAAGTGGCTGGTACCGGTTCCCCAGGCAGACGATCTGGACGAGCTAAACCGGCAGTTGTTGGCGGACTGCACCGCCAGCCGAAGCCGCACCATCTTCGGCAGAAACATGACGATTGCCGAAGTGGCCTTGGAGAAGAACCCATCCCCCAGTTCTGGAATATCGGAGTTAGTCGATCGGCAAAGCGTCCAGCCGAGTCTCTTCCTCCAGAGTCAGTTTCCGGACACTGTTGGAGTCAAGTCGAAAGTTGTTCATGATATTCGGCGGGCATCTGCCCCCGGACTCTGGCGTAAGCGCCTTCCCGCGCCCACTTCTTGAGCGTCGGCATATTCGAGGCTTGGTAGTATTCGGTGCCGAAGCCGTCCATCATGACGACGACGGTCCTGCCGCGTGGTGCCTGCGCAGCCCGTACGGCCCCATCGATACCCAGTCCGCCGATGCCCAATGCCAGAAGTTCGCGTCGAGTCACAAGTCCCCCACGACAGTTTAGCTATTCCGGTGTGTTTCCTCCGGAAATGATGCCGCCGCGCGCGCCGCAATCAGAGCCGGTCGCCGAATTCCTTGAACGCCACGGCCAAAGCTGCATCGAGCCAAAGGTCGAAGGCCTTCTCGATGCCGCCGAGATCTGTACGGTAGGTAAAAACAAACGGTTCGGACGAGCATACATGAACATCCGAAGTCTCCACGAAGCGATCAAATTCGGCGAATGCCGTTGCTTCCATGATGCCGTTCAATTCCCGTCCTACATGGTGAAAGGAAGTTACAAAGGTCAATTGGTCACCCGGAATCGTTAGCGAACCTTTCACGAAGTAGTGGTTTTCTGAGAAATTTGCAAATGTTCCCGCACTCTTCGCCGTTTGAGTAACCTGAAACTTGTAGTAGTAGCTCGTCTTCTGTTCGGGGCCGCCAATGTCGGTCCGGAACCGGGGTTGGCCGCCTAGGGTTGTCGCCAGATTACCCAGGGAAGCATCGATAAAGGTCCGTGCCCGGTCCCGCAGGGCAGCTCCGATGGTATTCACGCAGCGGAGGTCCGCGTGTGCCTCGGCCCTGCGTCGCCGTATCTTGGCACCGATGTTAGTCAGTACTGCGCTTGTCAGTGTGGCCTCTGACTCAGGCTCGTCGCTGGTAGCTCTCAGGATAGCCGTTCGCTCCAACTCTGCGAAGAGTTGAGCCAATGGTTCGAGCGCGCCGTGATCGGCTTCCTCCAAGGCTTGGATGTACCGGGTGCGCGCATTCCGCTCCACCACTAAGGGTAGTAAATTGGATTTGACCAGCACCATTGTGGAAATGGCCCGCGCAACGCGACCGTTACCGTCCTGGTATGGATGGATCTGCGCGAAACGGTGGTGCAGCCAACTTGCAACGATAACCGGATCCTCCGTTTCATAGGAGCTCAGCCATTCCAGCAACTGATCCACCTCGGCTGCTACATGAACGGGCGGACAGTAATGGTGGATGCCCCCCTCAGCCCGTCGGGGATTGTTCGGGTACTCTTTATAGCGACCGCGCGCTAGCGGAATCTGATGCCTCTCTCCTGTAGGGTCAATCGCATCCGTCGTATCCTGATGTCTCATCAGAACCGCATGAAGCTCATGGAGGAAACCTGGAGTTAGTCTCCGCTTCCCGGCAACCCCGTCCATTACTAGTTGGATGGCTGCCTCCTGGTCCCTTAATATCTCGATCAGACGGGCTGGTTCCAAGTTGGTGCTGGACCAGGATACAAGATTTTCCGCGAACCCATGCTCGACCAATGCTTCGGTGGTTCCACGGTCAAGGTCGTAGATACGCTCCAGGATTCCCGTTTCAACGCTCAATCGCCGAATCAGCTTTATGTTGAATTGGTCGAGTCTATTCGATGGTTCGGATAACAGACGGGCACGAAACTCGCGCCAAACCTCGTAGAGCGCGGGAGCTCCAGCCAGATCAATCTGTTTTTCGGAATTGGTAAGCGGCTGGATGGGGTTCCATTCATAGTCTCCTACCATGAGATCAGTGTACTCTGTATGAATTCAACAGGAGCCGAATGGCCTAGTGACTTGCGTCTGTCTCGCAGTCCGGCGAGTGCCGCACCCAATACCGCTCCCCCCAGTACCAGCCATTGCGGCAAAGAGAGAATGAATCCCGGCGGTGACGGCGAAACCGGCAAACTTGGCGGGTCCACCACTTCCAGCCTGGGCGTCCCGCCCCTTGCGCGCCCGGCTGCGAGGCGTCGTCTCGCCAAATTATCTGCAATCGCCGAGATCATCGCCTGGTTGCCCCTCTGCGCCACAAAACGATTGTTGTTCCGCACGACGATTCCCAGTGCACGCGGGTCGGCACCCGTCTCGATGCGGATCTCCTCCGGCTTCAGATCCGGCGATCCAGCAACGCGCAGGGCCTCGTCCCGAAATCCAGCCAGCAACTCCTGGTTCCCGACAATGGTCCGCAGCGTCTCGGGGCTGTCCGTCTGCATCAGTGACCGCGAATAGAACGGCTGCGGCAAATAGCTGAAAACAAGCACCCAGGCGATCAATGCCCCCACCACACCCGCCGCCATGCGCTTCCAGAACCGGCGCATCCCGGCGAACACGAAGAATCCGCCGATACCCGCCACCACACCCGTGAACAGCATCATCATTCGATTCGGATAAACCGGGTTTTTGTCCAAGCTGGGAGGATCCAGAACGTCGATTCGGCTCCCCAAACCGGCCATTTTGGCCTCCGCATCGGTGATCGTATGCTCGGCGAGTCCAACTGCTGTCATCCGCTGGGTGTTCTGGTGGTCATCCACCAGCCTGCGGACCAGCTTCTCCACCAGGAGACGCGATCGCGCCGGGTCGGGTCCGAAATAGGTCAGGGCAAGCACCGTCTCCTTGGAACCAGGCTTTGGAGCCAGCATCCGGATGCCCAGGTCCTCCTTTTTCATCTGCTCAATCACGTCCTCCAAGGGCTTCCGTCGGCGCTCGCTCCTGTAGAGGTCCAACTCCGGCTGCTGCATTAGATTGGAGAGCGAGGTCCGGCTCAAAACCTCCCGCTGCAGCCGCATCGCCTCCGCCCGTACAACCTCGGGCTCGGCGTCCGCCGACGCGGTCAGCCGTACCACCGCGTTGGACGCGAATTTCTCGGGCGTCCTATACGCCACCACGGCCGAGACAACTAGCCCCGCGAAAGCAAAGCCCGCCAGCTTCCGTCCATCAATCGACGCGATTCTCATTTTCCCCGCCTCCAAAATGACGTCGGCGACCCCGCCGAATCCCGGTTTCACATCCTCCAGCAACCCGGCGAATTCCTCACCGTACCGTTCCCGCCATTGGCGGGGATACAACTTGACCAACCATTTCAGCTCTGCCC
>CAITMP010000679.1 GCA_903893525.1 uncultured Acidobacteriia bacterium
CAGCTTGTAGTTGTCCTGGAAGTACAGCGCATACTGGTTCTCACGCTCGTAGAAATACCCGTGCGTGGTCTTCATGCCGTACATCATCTGTCCCAGATAGGAACTGGCGATCAGACTGCCGGTGAGGGCAGTGGTCCGGGGCGAGGAGATGGTGCCCGTCGGGTCCCACAGCGCGGTCCAGTTTGCCACCGGCTGCGTAAGCCCGGCGCTCTGTTCCTGCTGTGGCAGGTAGTTGACCAAGTCGCGCCGGAAGTGCGCACCAAACTGGAGCTGGTGCTTTCCCGCAATTTTGGTGGCGTTGTCATCCACCTGCATGAACACGGACTTGTCCGCGTTCGGATAAACAGTCCGATAGAGCGTGCCGGTCAGACCAAGGCTCAGGATGTCCGGCCACTGCTGGGCACCCAGCGGGTTGGGGAGTCCCAGCTGCGAATCCCAGTTCACGTTGTTGGTGGGATCGGAATTTTGGTAGAAGCCTTGGCGGTACACCGAGGCCAGCACTTCATTGAACAGCGTCGGCGAAACCGTATGCACCCAGGAAAGCGCCAGCGACTGCGCCGGGGCAACATAGGCACTCCGGTTGGCCGCGTTCGTGCTCAGCGGCACGGCGCCTGAGAAGGGCGTGTCGCTCAAAATGTAGTTCTTCGAGTACCGGCCGTAGACAACATCGTTGTCGGAGAACCGGTGGTCGATGCGCACCGAACCGGTCCAGTCGTTTTGGATGGTGGGCGCATTGCCAAACCAGTTGGAGGCGATCAACGGATTCACGTCGGGAAGCGTCGGCAGTGGAGTCAGGTTCATCACGTACTTCCAGAGGGGCGAAACACGCGCCGGGTCGATGGCATTCAACTTACCCTGGTAGGAGAACTGCTGGCGGGCGAACGTTGTCGGGTCCGTTGTAGCAGGATCATAGATCTTGGTCACCTGCCCAGTGGCGCTCACCAAGCCGCTGAAATCGCCGTTGCGCATGGCCACGGTCGGAACCGAGTAATTCACCAGCGCGTTCGCAAGACGCCGGGTACCCTCGTACGCCCCGAAGAAGAACGTCTTGTTCTTGCCGTTGTAGACCTTGGGGATGAACACTGGCCCCCCGATGCTGCCGCCAAACTGCGCCCGGTTGGCGAACGGAGCAGCTGCGTTCGATGCATCGCGGGTCCGCGCACCTCCGACGCGACTGTTGGTATGGGTCTCGAAAATGGAGCCATGCAGCGTATTCGTGCCGCTCTTGGTGCTGGCGATCACCGCAACCGGGGTGTTGTACTTGGCCGAAACATTGTTGGTGTCGACGCTAACCTCCTGGATCGAATCCAGTCCCGGCTGCCGGTACTGCAGGTAGCCGCGGGTACGCGAGACCAGCGGGGTGCCATCCAGCTGGAAATCGGTGGAACCATACCGCAGCCCGGAAGAGCGCAACCCGCCACCCTCCACACCGGGAACCGTCACCATCAGGTTCAGCAGGGTGCGGTCGGCGCGAGGCAACTGGTCCACTTGAGAATTGGTAATCACGTGGCTCAAGGTGGAATTCTGGACATTCACCAGAGGATTCACTTCGGTAACTGTTATCGAACTGGTGGTTCCCGCGGGTTTCAGCGTCGGGTCGACGGTTACCTGGGAACCGGCTTGGACATCGAAGACCGCCTCAAACGGAGCCAACCCGGCTGCGGAAGCGTCGAGCTTGTACGGACCCGCAATCGTTCCGGGGAAGAAATACAGTCCTGCCGACGACGACTGCGTCGAAACCGTGACGTTGGTTGCGGTATTGGTGAGAGTCACCTTGGCGCCGGGAACAACGGCGCTGCTGGAATCATGAACGGTACCACCCACTGTCGAAGTACTTGACTGGGGCAAAGCCAGTTGCAACATCCCAGTCGCAACAATAGCCAAAGTCACACGCGTAAATAAACTCATCTTGCTGATCAAACGCCTTTCACAAATGTCGGGGACCGGAATCGACAGGGGAACCGCTTCCTATCAGGATAATTCCCCCGGTCCGATACACCTGGCCAAGTGCCTCGGTAACAGCACTGTCATGTGGCCATCTGTTAACGGCCCGCACTCAAGTTGAGGACAATTTGCCACAAACCCTCGCCATGATGTACAACAGAAGTCTCATGTGGCTTGGAATTGATATCGGAACGGGTGGCAGCCGCGCACTGCTGGTAAACAGTCAAGGGGAGGTGGTCGCGGCACATACCGCAGCCCACGAGGAGATCCTAATGCTCCAACCGCTTTGGGCGGAGCAGCGTCCCGAAAACTGGTGGGATGCCGCCGTTGCGTCGGTCCAAGGCGTGCTCGCCGCGTCAGGAATTGCCCCATCCGAAATCAAGGGTGTCGGCCTCTCCGGCCAGATGCACGGATTGGTAGTCCTGGACGAGTCCAACCAAGTGCAGCGCCCCTCCCTGATTTGGTGCGACCAGCGCAGCCAAGCCCAAGTGGATTGGGTGAACTCGACCGTGGGACGGCAAAAAGTTCTCGACTGCATCGCCAATCCGGTGCTCACTGGCTTCACGCTGCCCAAGCTATTGTGGGTCCGCGATCATGAACCAGAGGTTTACGAAAAGGTACGCAAGGTACTGTTGCCAAAGGACTACATCCGCTTCAAGCTGAC
This sequence comes from uncultured Acidobacteriia bacterium, assembly GCA_903893525.1. Lineage (GTDB taxonomy): Bacteria > Acidobacteriota > Terriglobia > Bryobacterales > Bryobacteraceae > BOG-234. The sequence continues at coordinate 2,609 of CAITMP010000679.1, forward strand.
CAGCGACTTCGCCACGGAAGTCTCGGACGCCTCCGGCACTGCCCTCTTCGACGTCGTCAACCGCCGCTGGTCCACGGAGCTGGCCTCCGCTGTGGGCGTCGACCCTGCCGTACTCCCCAAGTGCTACGAATCGAGCGACATCACAGGAACCATCTCCAGGGAAGCGTCGGCCCTCACGGGAATCCCGGAAGGCACGCCCGTAGTCGGTGGCGGCGGCGACCAAGCCGCATCGGCAGTCGGCAACGGCATCGTGTCAGCGGGCATCGTATCCTGCACCCTGGGAACTTCGGGCGTAGTCTTCGCCCACATGGAACAGGTGGCCTACGACCCGGCCGGACGCGTCCATACGTTCTGCCACGCCGTCCGCGACAAGTGGCACGTGATGGGCGTGACCCAAGGTGCCGGACTCAGCCTGCAATGGTTCCGCAACCAGCTCGCCCCGGGAGTCGATTACGACACGCTTATGGCCGAAGCAGCGACGTCCCCCGCGGGTTCCGAGGGCCTGCAATGGCTGCCCTACCTGATGGGCGAGCGCACACCTCACCTGGACGCAATGGCCCGCGGCGGTTGGATCGGCCTGACCGCCAAGCACCGTCGCGCTGACTTGATCCGGTCGTTGATCGAAGGCGTTTCGTACAGCCAGAAAGATTGCCTCGACATTGTGGAAGGCCTGGGCGTCGCCGTCGGCTCGGTCCGCGCATCCGGTGGCGGAGCCAAGAGTCCGTTCTGGCGTCAAATTTTGGCCGACGTGTTCGACAAACCGGTAGTCACGTTGGCATCGCAGGAAGGCTCGGCACTCGGTGCCGCCTTGCTGGCCATGGTCGGAACCGGCGAGTATTCCAGCGTTCCCGAAGTCTGCGGCGCGGTTGTCCGGGAGCAGGCCCGCGTGGCACCCGACGCTGCCGCGTCCGCAACATACGCCAAAGGCCACAAGGTCTACCAGTCGCTCTATCCGGCCCTGAGGGATTCGTTTCTGAAAATGTAGGCGGCGCGCTTCAGCGCGGGACGATATACCCGGCCCGGGCGCGCACATGCGCCCCGGCCGGCGCATTGGGCGAGAGTGTAACGGCAACCTTCCGCTCTGCCCCCGGACTCCCAGCTGGCTGCGGGTAGTACAAAGTGTACCGTCGGCGCAGCCCCTGAACGGCCTCTTGGAACGCGGGGCCCGGCTCGGCTCCGGCCATGACCACCGACCCGCCCGTCTGCCAAGAAATCGCCTCGTGCTGCGTGCCCCCCCCAAGCACCAACTCGCCCAGCG
>CAITMP010000680.1 GCA_903893525.1 uncultured Acidobacteriia bacterium
CGCGCCCTGTTTGAAGTTACCTGCCCCTGCTGCCAAGGTGTTTTGAAAATCGATCCCGATCTGAAGGCGGTCATCGCACATGTAGAACCTGTAAAGGCAAAGCCGATCGAGGATCTGGCTGCGGCGGTGCGGAAACTGAAGGGGGAATCGGGTCGGCGCGAAGAGGCGTTCCAAAAGTCGTTCGCGGCGGAGAAAAATCAGAGCCAAGTCCTGAATCGCAAGTTTGACGAACTTTTCAAACAGGCGAAAGCAGATCCAGAGTTTGGAAAGAAGACGCGGGACTTCGACTTGGACTGAGGTGAGCCTAGTCGCAAGCGTCGATTGCGGATGTCCACCAGTCCGAATCAGTGAGTTCCAATTGGAGGCCCTGCATTGGGCTCTTGTCCTGAAACCAGACAATGTTCAGGTAGGAAAAGCATTCGAGCGGGTCCTTTGCCGGACCCCTGAACTCCCCGCAACACACAAAAGATGGCAGGCGGGGGTAGGAGTAGTCCATGCTGATTGTTGGAGACAGAATGAGCATGGGATCGCCGCTCAAGCGGCGGGCCCAGGTCGGGATGCTGTCGAGTATCCTCTGGTTGAGATCTTCATCCGGTACGCCCAGAATAAGGCTGATGTAGGTGTCGTGGGAGTGGAAGGACTCCATGTAGACCAGTGAACCATCGGGCAGGTGACAATTCCAAAGAGACATAGCGGCGTTCCTTCAGCCTAACAAGTCCGTTCTGCAAGACTGGTGAATAGACCCTTACAGGGTTTCCAAAAAGACGATGCCCGAAAAGACATACGACCACAAGCAGATCGAACTGAAATGGCACGAGCGTTGGAGCCAGGACCCCACGCTATACCAGGCAGAGGAAAACTCCTCGCGCCCGAAGTACTACGTGCTTGAAATGCTTCCGTATCCGAGCGGCGCGTTGCACATCGGACACATCCGCAACTATTCGATTGGCGACGCGCTGGCCCGCTACATGTGGATGCGCGGCTACAATGTTCTGCACCCGATGGGCTGGGATGCATTCGGGCTGCCTGCCGAAAATGCGGCGATTGCCAACAAGCGCCCCCCGCGCGAGTGGACCCTCTCCAACGTCGAGAAGATGAAGCTGACCCACAGCCGATTCGCCTTCTCCTATGACTGGGACCGTGAGGTCACCACCTGCGAGCCCGAGTACTACCGCTGGAACCAGTGGTTCTTCCTGCGCATGCTGGAAAAGGGCCTCGCGTACCAGAAACAGGCGCTGGTCAACTGGTGCAACCAGTGCGCGACCGTGCTGGCAAACGAGCAGGTGGTGGACGGTTGCTGCTGGCGCCATGATTCAACCCCCGTGGAACAAAGGGCGCTGGAACAGTGGTTCCTGCGTACCACGGCCTATGCCTCGGACCTGCTGGAGGACATCAAACAGCTCGAAGGCAATTGGCCGGACCGCGTTCTGACCATGCAGAAGAACTGGATCGGACGCAGCGAAGGTGCGGAAGTCGATTTCACCGTCGAGGGCCATGGACCAGTCCGAGTCTTCACCACGCGTGTCGATACGATCTTTGGTGCCACCTGCATGATCCTGGCACCGGAACATCCCATCGTTTCCACCCTAGCGGAAGAGTTGAAGGCGCAAGCCAAGCGCATGGTGGATGCGCGGGCCACCCAAGGCCCGGGCGACGTCGAAAAGGAAGGTTTCAACACCGGCCTTCGTGCGGTGAATCCGTTTAGCGGCCGGACCATCCCCGTTTGGGTCGGGAATTTTGTACTGATGGGCTATGGCACGGGTGCCATCATGGCGGTTCCCGCGCACGACGAACGGGACTTCGAATTCTGCAAAAAGTACGGGATCGACATCGTGCCCGTGATCCAACCAGTCGACGGGGACCTGCCGGACGCCGAAACCATGACGGTTGCCAATGGAGACTACGGGATCGTCGCCAACTCTGGCCAATGGACCGGCATGACCAGCGAGAATGCCCGCCGCGAAATGGCGGCGCATGCGGAACGCGAAGGATTCGGCAAGGCCGCAATCACGTGGCGGCTAAAGGACTGGGGTGTTTCCCGCCAGCGCTATTGGGGTACGCCGATTCCGGTAATTCATTGTCCGAAATGCGGGGTAGTGGGGGTGCCGGACGACCAATTGCCAGTGCTGTTGCCCCGGCAGGTGCAGATCACTGGCAAAGGGCGGTCACCGCTGGCCGACGTCCCGGAATTCGTCGATGTCCCGTGTCCCAAGTGCGGCGAACCGTCCAAGCGCGAAACCGACACGATGGACACCTTCGTCGATTCCAGCTGGTACTTCTACCGCTACTGCGACGCGAAGAATTCGAATGCGCCGTTTGATCCGGCCAAGATCGCGTATTGGTTTCCGATCGACCAGTACATCGGCGGTGTGGAGCACGCGATTCTCCACCTGATTTACTCGCGCTTCTGGACCAAGATGATGCGTGACATCGGGCTGATTACGAACGCCGAGCCGGTCAAGAAACTGTTCACCCAAGGCATGGTGATCGCCAACGGGGCAAAAATGTCGAAATCCAAGGGCAACGTTGTGAACGCCGACTTGGTTGCGGACGAGTTCGGGGCCGACACGGCACGACTGTTCGCACTCTTCGCCGCTCCCCCCGAACGCGATATGGACTGGACCGAGGCCGGAGCGGAAGGAGTTTACAGATTCCTCGGCCGAGTGTACCGGTTTGCCACGCGCAACATCGGCACAGTCGGCGGGGACGGCTCCTCGGACGCAAAGGTTCTCTGCAAGCTGCACCAAGTGCTGATGAAAGTCACGCAGGATTTCGACTCCCGCTGGCATTTCAATACCTCCATCGCGGCCATGATGGAGTTGCTGAACACACTTTATGCCGAGGAATCGAAGATTTCCGCGGCTGCCATGGCGCAATCCATCGAGATCGTGACCTTCCTCCTTGCACCGTTTGCTCCGTATCTGGCGCAGGAACTGTGGGAGGAGCAGGGTAAATCGGGTCCGGTGTTCCGGCAATCGTGGCCCGCGTTCGATGCCGAATTGGCGCGTGAGGCCAACATCGAGATTCCAGTGCAGATTAACGGCAAGCTCCGGTGCCGTGTAACGGTTCCCGCAGGCCTGGAGAAAGATGCGTTGGAGGCCTCAGTCCGGGCGGATGAAAAGGTCGCCGCCCAGATCGAGGGGAAGACGGTCGTCAAGGTGATCGCCGTAGTCGACAAGCTCGTAAACATTGTCGTGAAATAGGCTACGGCCCGAATCCGGCCCTATTTTTCGAGTGCAAACGCCACGTACGCCCCGTCAATCGGGCCGCTTGCGGCAGGGTGGCCGGGCGTTGCGTGGGTACGGATTGTGGGTTGGGCTGCAGCGCAGAACACCACAAATTCTCGCCCGCCAACCTCATAAACCGCCGGTATTCCTTCCAGGGCCGTTTGGACCTGCGCCTCCCAGACGACCTTGCCGGAATCCACATCCAGTGCCCGTACCTTGCGGTCGCGTGTTCCGGTAAAGATAAGGCCGCCTGCAGTCACCACAGGTCCGACCTTCGGGAAGTGCGCGCCGGTGTCCGAAATACCTCTTGCGGCAAGTTCCGGCACCTCGCCCAGTGGAATCTTCCACTGAACAGTACCGGTGTTCAGATCATAGGCCGTCATGGAAGTCCAAGGCGGCGCAATCGCGGAAAGACCGCTGCCGGTGATCATGAAACCGAAGGAACTCTTGTAACGTGTTTCGCTGGTTGGTGCGGGGGCGCGGAGCGGATTGAACAAATAGGAGACGAGGGGCCGCAGGTCAGCGTCCGGAACCCCCGCGACGGCGGGCATTCGTCCCCGACCGTTCTTGACGATGGATTCAATCTGGGCCCGGTTCAAACGCTTGTCGATATCGGCCAAGCTCGGCCCGGGACCAGAAGTGTGGCACTTAGCGCAGTTTTGCTTGAAAATGTACTGCCCCAGCTCTTCGGGCGGTCCGGCGGCGGCGGCCTCTCGGGTGCCGTCCGGCTCGAGCTTGAGCAGAGCCGGGAAGTCCTTTGCAACCACATACAACTCCCCGGTCACGGGATTCGCCGCTGCACTGCCCCAATTCGACCCGCCATTATTTCCCGGCATCTGAATTGTCGGACGGAGGCCCGGGGGCGTGAACAGCCCTTCGTTGCGAGCGCTCTGAATCGTGTCGCGCCACCGGGCTCGTTCGGCGGGGTCTTCGATGAACGGGTTGAGATCCTTTTCATCGAATTTCTGGCGGGCGAAAGGCGGCGGTACGGTCGGGAACGGCTGGGTGGGCCACACATGCTCCCCTGGCATATCGGATTTCGGTACGGGACGTTCTTCGATAGGCCAGAGCGGCTCGCCTGTTACGCGGTCAAACACCCAGACAAACCCCTGTTTGCCAGCTTGGGCAACCACATCGACCATTTTTCCGTTGTGCCGCACTGTCAGCAGCTTGGGTGCCGTGGTGTTGTCGTAGTCCCAAATGTCGTGGTGGACCATCTGGTAGTGCCAGATGCGCTTGCCAGTCCGCGCATCTAGCGCGATCAGGCAGTCGCCGAACAAGTTGGCACCCGTGCGGTTGGCTCCGTAGAAGTTGTATTTCGGGCTCCCGGTAGGCACATAGACGATACCGCGAGGCACGTCAACAGACAGTTCACCCCAGGCGTTTGCACCCCCAACGGTCTTCCAAGCGTCTTTCGGCCAAGTTTCATAGCCGAATTCGCCGGGGCGGGGTACGGTGTGGAAAGTCCACGCTAACTTTCCTGTGCGGACATTGTAGGCCCGGATATCCCCTGGGGCTGAATCGTATTCCTGATTGGTAGCGGAACCCAAGATAATGAGGTCTTCGAACACCTTGCCCGGCGTGGTGGGTTGAACCAAGGCGATGGCTCGGGGGTCACGGTCCAGTCCCAGCTTCAGGTCGGTCTTGCCATTGGTCCCGAAACTGGAGATGGTCTTGCCCGTGGTGGCATCCAGCGCGATCAGAAAGTTGTTGGCGCAGTACAGAAGCCTGCGGTCTTTGCCATCTTTCGACGCCCAATAGTTGATTCCGCGGAACGTGATCACGAATGTGCCGGGTTCCGGTGGGTGGGACCAGACCGGCCTCCCTGTAGCCGGATCGAGCGCCACAATCGAGTTGCCCTTCGCCATGACGTACATCAAGCCGCCTGCAATCAGGGGATTGAACGAATACTTGCCGCCGTCCCCTGTCGGGAAAGTCCACGCAACCTTCAGCTTGCCAACGTTGGACCGGTCAATCTGGGCCAGCGTTGAAAATTGCGCCGAATCCGGTGCGCCACCATAGTCGGACCAAGTGGAGTGGTCCGACTGGGCAAGGAGGCAGGAAGGCAACACAAGAGACAGCCAGATCGCGACGGTACGCATGGTACCGTTATACCGCTACTGCTATGGCGCTAGCGCTTCAGGACAATCGTGATTCCGTCCGAGAACGGCAGGAGCAACTGGTCGACCCGCTGGTCGGCATGGATGAACCGGTTCAGTGAGTGCACCGCGACGACTCCTTCGTCGGTTTCCGCCGGATCCATCACACGTCCCTTCATGAACATGTTGTCGAGCAAGAGTAGGCCGCCCTTGCGAACGAGTTGCAGGCACTGTTCGTAATAGCCGGGGTAGGCGGTTTTGTCCGCATCGATGAAGGCGAAGTCAAAGGTACCGGTGGCTCCCTCGGCGAGCAGGGCATCGAGTGATTCCGAGGCGGGGGCGATCCGGAGTTCGATCCTGTCCGCAACGCCCGCTTCCGACCAGTAGCGGCGGGCGACTTGGGTGTATTCGTCGCTGATGTCGCAGGCGACGATCATGCCGTCGGCGGGCATGGCCAGTGCCACTGCGAGGGAGCTATAGCCGGTGAAAACCCCAACTTCCAGTGCCCGCCGGGTTCCGGTCATACGGACCAGCAATTGCAGCAGTTGGCCTTCCTCCTCCGGAATCTGCATGTTGCCGTTGGGCATTGCCGCGGTTTCGGCTCGGAGGCGCACCAGGATTTCGGGCTCACGGAGGCTGTTGTCGAGAACGTAGTCGATGACGCCGGGGGTGAATAGTTCGTTGAATCGCGACATGGCACTTCCATCATGCCACTTGTAGGCGCGGGAGCTAGCGGGGTACGACCAATGGCCAAGTGGAGCCGGAGGTGAACCCGCCGTCCGCCGCAATCACTTGCCCCGTGATGAAATCCGATGCCCCGCTCGCGAGGAAGATCGACAGGCCGACCAAATCCGACGGTTGGCCCAGCCGGTGGGCCGGAGTTCGGTCCTCGACCCAGCCGCGCATGGTGGGGTCGTCCCAGAGCTTACGGTTGAGGTCGGTCACGATGAAGCCGGGGGCGATGGCGTTCACCTGCACATTTTGCGATGCCCACTCGACGGCCAACGCGCGTGTCATGGATCCGATCGCGCCTTTGCTCATTCCGTAGGCGCTCACGCCAGCGAGGCTTTGCAGGGTGTGCAGGCTTGCAATATTGATGATCTTGCCCTTTTGTTGCGCCACCATATGGAAGCCGCAGGAGCGGGCCATCAGGTAGTTGCCCTTGACGTTGACGTCGAGAATCGCCTGCAGCTTGTCGGCCGGGAAAGTCTCGGCGGCGTGGCGGAAGTTGATTCCGGCAACATTGAAGAGGACGTCGATGCGTCCGAAACGCTCCACGATGTTGGAGGCACACCGATCCACCTGGGCCGCGTCGGTAACATCGCAGACTTCGTAGGCGAGGCCTGTGGACTGGAGGGCCGCTTCGTCGCGGGAACTGATGACGACCGTGGCACCGGCTTGGACGAACCCGTCGGCAATGGCCCGGCCGATGCCTCGGGAGCCCCCGCTGACGTGCACAACCTTGTCTTTTACTGAGAATAGATCTTGCATGGCTGGTTCTCCTAGACCGTGATCATGACCTTGATGGGGCGCTCCTGGCCGTCCAAAATGCGCTGGATCAGGGCCGGGGCGTCGGCAAGATCGACGCGGTGGGTGATGATTTCGGTTGTCTTGATAGCACCGGATTCGACGAGCGCGAGTGCCTCGTCAAACGAGGCGTCGTAGAGGCGGCTGGTCATCAGCGAAACGTCCTTGGAGAAGGCACCGCGCAGGGCGAATGCAATGTCACCGGCTGGAACGCCGTAAACCACAATCCGACCGCCGCGACGGCAGGCCAGCAATGCATCGCGAACGCTGGATTCCGTGCCGACGCCATCGATAACAAGGTCGAAGCGCTTCTCGATTTTTTCGGCGGGGAGACCGTTGGAGACGTTGATGGTTTCATCCACCCCCAAGCTGGACGCCAGCGCCAGCTTGTCCTCCACCAGATCGGTCACGGCGACGTGCCCGGCGCCCATCGCGCGGGCAGCCTGAACCACCAGCAGGCCAATGTTCCCGGCACCGAGGACCAGGACGCGCTCACCTTTCTGGAGCTCTCCACGGCGCAGTGCGCGGACAGCGACGTCCACAGGCTCGATCATGGCGGCGGCATCGTCCGACATCCCTGCGGGAACGGGCCGGAGCATGTAGTCCTCGACGACAACTTCCTCGGCATAGGCACCGTTGCGGGAAACCACGCCAAGGACCTCGGTGGTGTCGGAGTGGTGGACGCGGCCGACTGCGAACATGGGGTCGTTGCGGTCGCAGAGGATGGGATGGATGGTGGCCCGGTCGCCCTGCTTCCAGTTGTCGACACCACAGGTTTCGATCACTTCACCGGTGGCCTCGTGGCCGGGGACGATGGGAAAGCGGGTGAAGGGAAGCTTTCCGGCGATGCTGGAGTAGTCCGAGCCGCAGATGCCGACTTTGCGGATGCGGAGCCGGACTTGGCCCGGCGTCAGCGGAACCGAATCCATGTCAATGAGTTTTAGGTCGCGGGGACCGGATAGGAGGAGGGCTTTCATGGGAATGCTGGGCGGGCGGATCGAGAGTCTGCCGCCGTTGTCATTTTACTAGCTGGCACCGCGCCCGGATAAAACCTCGGGGATCGTGAGGAGAATGATCCGGGCATCGAGGCCGAGGGACCAGTTGTCGATGTACTGGAGGTCGAGGCGCATCCAGGTTTCGAAATCGACCGTATCGCGACCGCCGACAGCCCAGAGGCAGGTGAGACCAGGGCGCATGCGCAACCGTCGGCGCTGCCAGCCTTGGTATTGCTTTACTTCGCTGGGGAGCGCCGGCCGCGGCCCGACGATCGACATATCGCCTCGCAACACGTTCACCAGTTGGGGAAGCTCGTCGATGGAAAAGCGGCGGAGCCATTTGCCGATGGGGGTCAGCCGGGGGTCGTTGGGGATTTTGGTGGCGATTTCGCGCTGGCTGAGGTGCGCCACTTCGTGGAAGCGCTGCTCGGCATCCACGACCATGGAGCGGAACTTGTAGAACGTGAACACGCGCCCGTTGAGGCCGCAGCGGCGCTGTCGGAAGATGGCGGGACCTGGGGATGTTAGTTTGACCGCCAACGCCACAAGTAGCAGCAGCGGTCCGAGCAAAATCAGCCCCACGCAGGCGAGCACCACATCCACGAGGCGTTTCGCGAATAGTAGGAGCTCGTCGTCGGGTGCGGCTGTGAAGGTGAGCATGGGTGTGCCGCCGATGCGTTCCAAGGCGACCTCGCTGTTCACGTGGGGGAAGAAATCGACCGCGAGGCGCGTGCAGACGCCTTCCTCATCGCACCAGAGGAATACCTCCTCCAAGGAAGGCAGGTCCGAAGATTCGACTGCGAAATGGATTTCATCGATTGGGTGGCGGGTGAGGGTGTCGCGGAGGCCGTCGAGGGGCAGGATGGGGTAGGTGCGGGCAAGGCCGCTCTGGTCGGGAAGGGGGAGATCGGGGGTCGGCGCGAGAAAGCCGAGAATGCGGAGTCCCTGGTCGTGGAAGGTTTCGAGATTTTGAGCCAGATGGACGGCGCGGGGGCCGAGTCCGGCGATGAGGACGTAGCGTTCGCCGCCGAAAGCCCGGCGGACGTGGGGGAGGAAGCTGCTGGCGATGAATCGGAACAGGACGAGGAACAGCCAGCTGAGGAGCATGAAGGTCGCCAGGAATGGGCGGCTGACCTTGACCTGGAGACCGAAGACGATGAAGACGACCATCGCGAGGGCGCTGGAGGCCACCTGGCGGAGGGCTTCGCCGAGGATGGTGGCGGGGCGGACGGCGTCGAGGCGGGTGTAGACGTTGAGCCAGTAGCCGGTGGTGGCCCAGGCGAGCGAGCAGAAGCAGCCGAGGAGGAGGAAGACGTCCGGGACGAGGAAGAAAACGTTGGCGAGGGGGAGCGACTGGCGGAAGCGGTAGGAGATCCAGAAGGCCAGTCCGGTCAGGATGAAATCGGATAAGCCAAACAGAATCTTCGTTTTACGTTGCTGGCTTCGAAACATCCCCGACCCTCAGGGTAGCACGTGCGTCGAGTGGCTGTGCTGTGGTATATTGAAGTTCTGTGGACGCGTAGCTCAATTGGCAGAGCAACTGACTCTTAATCAGTAGGTTGTAGGTTCGATTCCTACCGCGTTCACCAGTCCTTTCAACGGCTTGAGGTTTGAACACCTTCACAGCCTCTCATCCCTTTATCCCTCGTAATTACTTTTTGACAGCTCTTGGTCGGCATCGACAGGTGGGTCTTCATCCTCAGGCCGATTTCCCCCAAATCTTCATAGCCGCGAAACCTCACTAGGGTACAATCCCAAGATGAATAAAGGGATGATATCGCGAGGTCTTGAGCTCATAGGCCTGATACTTGCAAGCAGCGCCGTTGCGTCGGCGGGAACCATCACGGATAGTTTTGAAGGCTCGTCGATTAGTTCCTTTTGGACCACTGCAGCCCCGTTGGGATTCGGCGCGCCAATCACGGGGGCGGGACCAGGAACGGAGACGCTTACCTCCGAGTTTGCGCACACCGGATCTCAGTCTGTTCGGTTGCAAGCGAGTACCACGTTTCCGGGTTTTGCCAGTCTGACACACAACTTCGGAATTGGAGAGACCGGAACGATTTCGGTATTCATGAAGGGAGGGGTTCAGAGCTCCGCCCAAATGGCATTCGAGCTGGATGACTTCGGAGTACATCTTGCGGCGTTGGAGGAATACCAAGACTCGTACCTCGTTCGCATATACCCGGCTGACCCCGGAGTGGCGGAACGGGACGTGCGATTCAGTTCGTCGGGTCCCAACGATTGGCACCAGCTCCAGTTCCAAGTCGACAGCTCCGGCCTAACGGCAAGCATTGATGGCGGTGTCGTAGCGTTTGAATCATCCATTAAGTCGTTTAGCGTCGCAAGTTTGGAGGTCTGGGCGGGCAACGTTCCCACCACGGGCTCGGCCTACTTTGATGACTTTTCGTTCACATCCGCAAATTTCGAGGCAGCCCCGGAACCGTCCAGTGGGCCCCTCGCCATGGCAGGGATGATGGCGTTGATTTCGGCTCTGCGCTGGTCCGGGGCGGGAAGAACCGGTCGACCTTAGGGTTGAGCCTGCGGGCCGGGAGTTTGGAATCCCGGCCCGCAGAAGCATTGCCCTAACCCAAAACCCCCAGAGTCTGGCCACCGAAATTCGCCACCAAATTGGGGAACAGACTCCCCAGCTGGGCGGCGGGCACGCCGAACCATTTGGCCATCGTTGCGGCGTACTGGTCCACCGAAGTAGTCGGGATCAGGGTGCCGCGCTGGTTGGCGTCCACCAGGCTGCCGAGAGACAGAGTCGGGAATTGGCCGTAGAACTTCCCACCCTGCACCGCGCCGCCGACCACAAAGTGGTGACTTCCCCACGCGTGGTCGGTGCCGGTGTTGCTGTTCGGGGTCAGTGTACGTCCAAACTCGGACGCCGTGAACAGCGTCACCTGCTTGTCCATGGCGAGTTCCTGCTGCATGGCCGTCTGGAATGCACCCACCGCTTGGCTGAGCTGTTGGAGCAGGCTGTCCTGAACCGCCAGCTGCGCGCCGTGCGTATCAAAACCGGCGAGTTGGCAGAAGAAGATCTGACGCGACAAACCGAGAGTCGCCTGCGCCTTGATCATCTTGGCCACCGTGAGGAGCTGCGGCGAGAGCTGGTTGGGAGTATCGGAGGTCCCCATCGGGAACGGCGTATTGATGGTGACACTCGCCAGCGCGTTCGTGAGCAAAGTGGCGTAGTTCACACCGCGCTTGGTGTTGCCGTTGGCGGCCTGGACCAGCTGCATGCCGTTGTCAAACGTAAGCAACTGCTGCAACCCGCTGGTGGCGTACTGCGAGGTGGTCAGGATGGGCGTTCCGCCGGGGGGCACGGAGGCCGGGAAGGTCGACTGCCCGGTGCAGAACAGGCTGGCACCGCTGGTCGAGGTGGCGGCGGGGAAAGCCGCGCCCTGGTTGAGACTCGCCATGTAGTCTGCGAGTCCGCCGCCCCAGCCGGTGCTGGCGAGGCCGGTCGCATTCGCCGTCTGCCACTGGCCGGACTGGTCTGAGTGGGAGAACAGCGCACTGGGAAGTACGGCGCTGTTGCCCGGGGCATTGTAGCTGTTGCGGTCGGTCGGCTTCACCAGCATGCCGACGTTGGCGACGACGGCGGCGCTGCCCGCGTTGTAGAGCGCCTGGATTTCCGGCATCTTTGAGTGCAGGGCGTAGACGTCGCTGCCGTTGTTGATGACCTTCAACCCGGCTTGCGGGAGGGCCATGAAGCTGCGGCCCGCCGCGTAGGTTGCGTAGTTGGCACCCGAAATGCCGGTTTGGATCGGGATCACGGTGTTGTGGCCGTCATTTCCACCAGCGAGGTACACGCAAACCAGCGCCTGGTAGTTGCCGTTGGCCGCGAGGGCATTCATTTCGCCGAACTTGCCGAGGGCCCCGAGGGCACCGGCTGCGGACACGGACCGGACCACGTCCCGCATGAAATCACGTCTGGATCGGATCAACATTTTCTTGTCTCCTATGTCTTTCTTGTTGGATTCTTGCTTTTTGGATTCCAAGCTGCGGGATCGATTAGTGCCACACGCTGTAGTAGCTGGAGCTCAGGATCGTGAAGATAGCCGTTTGGACGCGGGAGTAGGTGCTGTTCGTGTCCGCCGTTGCGGCTGCAACCACCAAAGACTTCATCGCCGGGGGCATCGTGCCATGGGTGAAGGTGAGGTCCAAGGCATCCACAAGCGTTGAGGGCGTGGAGGCGAGAGCTATAAACGGGCTCTCATTGATGCAGCTGCCCGGTCCCCAGCAAATGATGGAGGCCTGGTAGCCGGACACCATCTGCCACAGCATGTTGGCGCGGTAGACGGCATTGTTCGGGGTGTCGATCTGGAACTCGGGCCCGTAGAGCGCCGTGCCGGGTGCCTTGAAGAACGGCGAGAAGTAGTTGAAAACGCTGGGCGAGTTGTAGACATCCTCGTTCAGGTTGGAGAGATCGTAGGCGTAGTAGTTGGTGTCGGCCATGGTGCCGCCCATCGCACGGTAGATGGCGGGGATCATCAGGAGCGGCTCGGTCAGGTGGCCGTCGGAAACCTGGTCGTTGCCGCCGTTGTCGTTGGCTCGGGCCTCGGGATCGAGCAGGATCGCGGTGATTACCGCCTGCATGTCACCCCGGACGCCCTGTCCATTGTTGGCGAAAACAGCCGCGACGCGCTGGATGTAGGCCGGGCTCGGATTGCTCTTGACGAGGTGCTGGATCAGGTTGCGTCCGATGTACGGGCCCACGTTCGGATGGTTGAAGATGTTGTCCAAAGCGGCATCGAGATCGGCCTGGGGGCTGAGCCCTGCCGGGATCTGCACACCGTTCAACAAGGTTTTGGGACCCGAATCGTGCATCGGAGCCCATGGCAGCATCGGGGCGGCGGCGTTGAGGTACTCGCCCCAGTAGAGCGCGCCGGAGGTGGGCGTGAAGGTCCAACCGGTGAAGACGCGGGCAAATTCGGTCACCGTGAACTGGGAGTAGGTGGGCACCGGGAAGCCCACGGCGTCCGTTATGACCGAGCCATCCTGGTTCAACGCCTTGGTGCCGATGCTGAAGAGCTGGAGGATTTCGCGGGCGTAATTTTCGTTTGCGACGCTGCCGGTAGCCGGATTGGCCTTGGCGTTGTTGGCCATGTCGAGGTAGTAGCCCATGGCTCCGCTCAAGGTGATGTCGGAGAGAATTTGGCGGTAGTTCTTGAAGGCGTCGTTCAACAGCATGGTCTGGTAGGGAATGACGCGGTCGTTGAAGATCAACTTGCTGATCGAGGTGACGAAGAGCTGGCTGTAGGCGAAGGCGACGCGCTGCCGGAGCTGGTCGGGATTCATCACGGCATTGGTGAGGAAGGCGTTGGGAAGCCCGCCCTGGGTCGCGTTGGCGAGACGGCTGTAGTCGGAGACTTGCGGCATGGCGAATTGCTCATTGAGCCAGCCTTGGAAACCGACCTGCTGGACGTGCGCGGCATCGGTAGGAGAAGGTCCGAAAGCGGCTTGTTCGAGGAACCGGCGGGCGGCGGCGGCAGAGACCTGCGCATTGGGGATTCCTACCGTGATGGAGTAGGGTGCCGATGCGTTGGAGAGGTTGCTTACCACTAGCGCGACGTTGCCGGAGACGCTTGCAAAACCTGAGACACTGAGGGCTGTGCTGCTTACCGACGTCAGGATGGCCGTGGTGTTGCCGAGGACTACGGTCGATTTGGCCGTGAAACCGGTACCGTTGATGGTCATGTTGAAGGCACCGAGAGGAATCGAGGTCGTCGGCGTGCCGTTGACGGTCACACTGGTGATCACCGGAGTCGGAAGGACGAGCGTAACGGACGCGGTGGCCGTTCCGTTGGGGCCAAAGGCCTTGACCGTGTCCACCAGGGTTGCGGGAACACCCAGCGGAGCCGTGTAGAGACCAGCGGAACTGACGCTGCCATAGGTGGCGCTCCAAGTGGTGGCACCCGCCGAGGTGAATTGCTGAGTGCCGCCCAAGTTCAGGGATACGGTGGTGGGCGCGATGGTCTGGGGTGTGGAGCTGACGAGTGTCACGGTTGCAGCGGCGCTGCCGCCGGGGCCGTTGGCCGTAACCGTGGCAATTCCGTATGGAGGCATCGTAGCCGGGGCCGTAAACAGACCGGACTGCGAAACGGTTCCAGCAGTCGTGGTCCAGCTGGTTGCGTTGGCAGAGGTGAACTGTTGCGTGGCACCAAGGGTCACATTCACAGCGGTCGGCGCGATTGCCTGGGGGGCGGGCGGACCAGCCTGGGTGAATTGCACGGTGGTCGGTGGGCCCCAGAGGGTTCCCGGATTGGCCAATTGGAACACAACGGGACCGGCGGTGCCCTGCCACCCGACAGCTTTGGCTGTGGTCGAGTTGATATAGGTTGTGGAGAGATTGACGGCTCCGGCCCGGACCTGGATGCCGGACTTGAACCCGGTTCCAGTCACCGTGACGGTGTACTGGCCGGTGGGGATGGGGTTGGGGGAGATGGCGGCAATCGCCGGACCGGGAGGGGCGACATTCACGTAGGTGATGCCCATGGTCTTCTTGTCACTGCCGAGCGCGATCACGGTGATTCCATTCGCCGGGATCGTCGCGGGTGCCGTGTAGAGGCCGTTCTGGGTGATGGTGCCGTAGGTGGAATTGCCGCCGGTGATACCGACGACCTGCCAGGTAACACTGGTGTCCGCCAAGCCGGTCACCGTTGCCGAGTATTGCAACTGCTGGCCGGTCCCGATGCTGGTGTAGCCGGGGCTGAGGGCGATGGACTGCGCCATGGCTGACTGGACAAGCGCTGTTGGAACGATTTGGGCTCCGGCGAACATCAAGGCGCCGAAAACTGCTCTCTGTATGCTGGACTGCTGGATTCTCATGTGGATTTACTAGCCTCCGAGTGCGGTGCTTCTTCTTCCCGTGGACTTCCGTTCCAAGACGATTCAGCTTGGACCCGAAAACCCCCGCAACTGTCTAACGGAACGGGCAAGCGGAATCGCTCACAAATATTGACACTCTCTAAATAAAAGAAAACAAGCCATTTTCCGGCGGGACAATGAAACGCGGCGTGCATCTTCGTCACCAAGTCAGACGTGAGCGCATAAACTGGATCGGTGAACCGTCGCCAATTTCTCGCCACCACAACCGCAGCTGTCGCAGCCTCCGCGCGGGCCGCATCGGCCAAGCTCCCGAATGTTGTCATCATCCTGGCCGACGACATGGGCTTTTCGGACGCCCGCTGTTACGGCGGAGATATCGATACGCCAAACCTCGACCGACTGGCCGCCAACGGTCTCCGATTCACCCAAGCGTATTCAACGGCGCGGTGCGGGCCTTCACGGAATTGCCTTCTTACCGGACAGTATGCCCAGCAAAACGCCTCCGACATCATGACTCCGGGGAATATCCCCGCGTATACCCGGTTCCTGCCGGAATACTTGAAGCCGCAGGGGTACCGCACCTACCATTCGGGCAAGTGGCACATGCGCTTCCAGCCGTTGGCGGGGACCGGCTTCGACCGCTCGTACACGATGCTGGACGAGGACCGCTACTTTACGCAGAAACGGCACCAGCTGGACGGCGTCGAATTGCCGCCACCGCCCGCCGACTACTACTCGACCACGGCCATCGCAGACTATTCGGTCGACTTCCTCAAAGACCACGCGAAAAACCACGCCAACGCGCCATTCCTGCTCTACATGACGCCGCACGCCCCGCACTTCCCGCTCCATGCGAAGGCGGAGGACATCGCCCTCTATAAGGACCGCTTCGCCGAGGGCTGGGATGTAGCCCGCGAGCGAAAGTGGCAGCGGATGACGAAAATGGGACTGGTGAATGGTCCGCTGGCCCCGATGGAGCCCGAGATGTGGACCAAGTGGAACACGCCGGACGCCGAACTCACGGCCAAGATCGGTCCCGGCGAAGTGATGCGGGCGGTACCATGGTCGACTCTGACGCCCGAACAGAGGGATTTCCAACGGGCAAAGATGGCCATCCACGCGGCGATGGTGACGCGGATCGACATGGAAATCGGCAAGCTCTTGAAGCAGATCGACGCAATGGGCGCGACGCGCGACACCTGCGTGATCTTCCTTTCGGACAACGGCGCTTCGTCGGAACAGCTGATCCGGGGCGACGGGCATGACGCATCCGCCCCGTCCGGCTCGGCGAAGAGTTTCCTGGGGCTGGGTCCGGGCTGGGCGAGCAATTCGAACGCCCCGTTCCGGCTGCACAAATCGTGGGTCAATGAAGGGGGAATCGCCTCGCCGATGATCGTGCACTGGCCGAACGGGATTGCACAGAAGAACCAACTGCGGCATGACCCCTGCCATTTCGTGGACATTCTGCCCACGGTGGTGGATCTGGCGGGCGGGAGTGTGGCACAGCCGAAAGAGGCCCCGCCCTTGCCGGGCAGGTCGATGCGCCCGGCATTTGCGAAGGACGGAGCCGCTCCGAAGGAGTACATCTATTTCAACCACAACGACAACCACGCACTGCGGGTCGGTGACTGGAAGCTGATTTCGACCGGCAAGGGCGGGCCCTGGGAACTCTACAATCTCAAGACGGACCGGGCCGAGCAAAAGAACTTGGCTGCGGCGCAACCGGATCGGTTGGCGGCCATGGCTGCCAAGTGGAAATCGCTGGACGACGATTTTGTCAAACAGCGGGAAGCGGCGGCCCCCAGCACCCGGCCGCGCATGGGTCCCGCACCCCGCTAGTGCGGCTTCAGCGGGGTGTCAGTTTGACCAGCTTGCTCGTCAGCGGGGTATTGGGCGAGATTCCCGCCGAGCCGCTGTCGGTGAGCACATAGACGGCTCCGTCGGGTCCAACCCGCACATCGCGGATACGGGCACCCAGTTCCAGCAGGAGCGGCTCCTCGGCAACAACCTTGTCATTTTTGATGGTCAAGCGGTCCAGCATCCGGGCCCTGAGACCGCCGACGAAGACGCTACCCTTCCATTCGGGAAACAGGGTCCCGGTGTAGAACGCCAAGCCCGATGGGGCGATGACCGGATCCCAGTAATAGACCGGCTCCTCCATCCCGTCCTGGTGGGTGATTCCGGCACCGATGGCGTTTCCAGGGTAATCGATGCCGTGGGCGATCACCGGCCAGCCGTAGTTTTTCCCCTTTTCGATGAGATTCAATTCATCGCCGCCGCGCGGGCCGTGCTCGTTTTCCCACAGGCGTCCAGTGGCGGGGTCGAAGGCGAGCCCCTCGGAATTGCGGACACCGTAGGCCCAAATTTCCGGCAGCACGCCCGGCTTCCCCAGAAACGGGTTGTCCGGTGCCGGCGCTCCATCCGCAGTAATGTGGAGGATCTTCCCCAGATGGCTGTTCAAGTCCTGGGCAACGGCCCACGGAGGGGAATCGGACCGGTCGCCGATGGATACAAAGAGCGTGCCGTCCGGTGCGATGGCGATCCGACCGCCAGTTTTTCCTCCCAGACGCTTCGAGGGGAAGGTGGGGAGTGCCCGGAAAATCACCTTGGCGTCAGTTAGGGAGAGGCGGGCCTCGTCTAGCTTGGCGCTGGCGACGATGGTGTTGGTGTTTGTGCCGTCGATGTAGTCGAAAAATGTGAAAAAGATGCGGTGGTTGGTGGAATAGTGGGGGTCGAGAACGACGTCCAGCATCCCCACACCCTTGGCGGCGGGCGACGCCAGCGCCGCGATACCGGCAATGGGTTCCGAGAGTTTGCCTTGGGAGTCGAGCATCCGCAGGCTTCCCGGCAAGCGGTGGGTCAGGAGGATGCCGTCACTGGGCAAGAACGCCAGACTCCAAGGCGCGGGCATCTTATCGACAAGGGTTGTGATCCTGTAGGGACGGGTCGCGTGGAA
This sequence comes from uncultured Acidobacteriia bacterium, assembly GCA_903893525.1. Classification (GTDB taxonomy): domain Bacteria; phylum Acidobacteriota; class Terriglobia; order Bryobacterales; family Bryobacteraceae; genus BOG-234. The sequence goes on from CAITMP010000680.1 coordinate 17,639, forward strand.
CGGTGCCCGGGTTTGTTCGGCAAAAGCGGGCTTGTTGTCACGCTTCTCTGGCGGCAATGTCTCGATAGGGCGACCCTCCACGCGGGCCAGTTCGTGGGTGGATTCCAAGCTGCCCGCAGCGTTTGCAGTGGGAAGCGTCTTGAAACCAATCAGCTTGAGAGCCGGGGAATCGCTCGACAAAGGCTGGCGACCGGCCGGAAAGTGGTTTGCCGCCAGCATGAGGGCCAGAAGATCGGCAGTTTCAGGCCTTCCAAGCGTTCCGGGTCGGTCAGCCGGCATGGTGGCCCGGATGTTCTCGAAAAGGTCATTGAGGGGGCGGCTCTGCCACTTGGCGAGAAATCTTTCGCCTGTAAGGGGTGGAGCCTCGTTGCCGCCTGATAGTTCCGCTCCATGGCAGAGGGCGCATTGCTGCGAATACAATGGTTTGCCGCGGTCGGCCTGTGCGGTGGAATAGACGCCTTCGGAGACCAACTTTGGCACCTGCGCCACCGCAGCGGGCGGGACGAATTGCAGGAGACTGATCAGTACGAGGAATCTGGAACGCATGGCATCGGCTTCGATGACGGACCGTCGCCTATTTCTGCTGCTGCTGTTGCTGCTGGGTTTCGCCAGCCAGGGGATCGGTAAGAGAGGCTGGCTCCTGGCCGCTATGAATATGGATGGACTGGCTTTGATCCGTGAAATAGGTGTGGGTCCCGGAGGTGCCGAACTGCATCGGGACTGCAGTAACCGCGTAGCCTGTCGGAGTCGGTTGGAGGGTGAACTTGAAGCCACCCTTCTCGCCACCGGCGAGGTCGCGGTCGATGATTTCGGCTCCAGCGGCGCTGGCGGCTCCGTTGGCGGGCGGGCCAAGCTGGGTGAGCGACGTGGCATAGGTCCCGTATTGGGAATAATACTGCGTCTGGGCCGTGTGAAGGGTCTTCAGCGCTACTATCGCCGCCATTTCCTGGCCGGAACGCCGGATGTTGGTCAGTTTCGGCACGGCGACGGTAAGGATGATCAGGATGATCGCGATGACGATCAGAAGTTCGATCAGCGAAAATCCGTTGCGCGCCGAGCGTCGCCGGGATTTTTGGGGGAGAAGGAAGTACGGGATAGCCATCACTCTGTTATTTTATGACGCGGGAGACGGGCCCCGCGTTCAGGCCGGAACGTGCTATAACTGATTCGATCATGAATCCGAACAAAGCGTTGTGGGAAAAAGGCGATTTCACGCGGATCGCTTCAATGATGAGGGAGTCCGGCGAGGAGTTGGTCCAGAGCTTGTTCGACCAGTTCAACCTCCACTTGCCGATGCGGGTCCTCGACCTCGGGTGCGGCGACGGCACTACGGCCGTCCCGATGGCCAGGATTGGTGCCGAGGTCGTCGGTATCGACATCGCCCGGAACCTGGTGGAAGCTGGCAACAAGCGGGCGAAGGAGGAGGGGCTCAGCAACCTTACCTTCCAAGAGGGTGATGCTTGCAAGCTGGAGGGGATCGCCGACGAGTCGTTCGACATGTCGATCTCGATTTTCGGGGCGATGTTTGCGCCAAGGCCCAAGGATGTCGCGGCGGAATTGCTCCGCGTGACCAAGCAAGGGCGGAGAATCGTGATGGGAAATTGGATCCCGAATGATCCCGAATCATTCGTCTCGCAGCTGCTGAAGATCAGTGCGGCCTACACGCCGCCGCCACCGGAGGGTTTTGTAAGCCCGATGCTGTGGGGCGTGGAGGAGCAAATCTACGACCGCTTCCCGGGTATCCCCCGCCAGCACATCCTGTTCGACAGGGAAACGTTCCATTTCCGCTCGGACCGGGACACGGCGGATGCCGTGGACACCTTCCGCCTGTACTACGGTCCCACCATGAACGCGTTCGAGGCGGCCGAGAAGAACGGGAAGGCGGACCAACTGCGCAACGAACTATTGAAACTCGCCAAGGACTTCAACCGGAGCCAAGTGGATGGCACCACCGTGATCCCGGCCACGTACCTTCGAGTGACCGTGAACAACTCCTAACGCAACGCTAGGTTTTCAGTCCATGCCTGGCCAGAACCTGATCGAGAACCTCTGCGATCCGGGCATGGACGGCGGTCTTTTCGAGCACCTCGTCGGTGCCGCATTCAAATGCCATCGCTTGGATTTCATTGTCAACCAAGCCGGACGCCATGATGATTCCGAGCTTCGGGAATTCGGCACGGAGCGTTCGGACGAGATCGTAAACATTGGTGCCCGGCACTTGGATATCCGCCAGAACGGCGACGCAGGACGACGAGCGAATCGACTGGAGCGCTTCGGCCCCGCTCGCCGCCTCCACGACCTCGAAACCCGCGTCCGCAAGGATTTCCGAGAACAGCATCCGGATGGAGGCGTTGTCGTCCAAGAGCAACACTTTCCTTGAGACCGGCTTTTTGGTTGAATCGAGCACCTCGCGGACTTTCCTGGCCAGCGAGTCCACGTCGAAAGGCTTGGGGAGGAAATGGACTGTCGGATCCACGACGCCGCGGCGGGCAATCACATCCGCGGCATAGCCGGACATGTAAAGCACCTTGGTGGCTGGGTGATCCGCGGTTAGCCTGTCGGCTAAGTCCTTGCCTGTCATCACAGGCATCATCACGTCCGTTAGAAGCAAATCGATGACACCGGCATGACTTTCGGCCTTTCGAAGTGCATCAGAACCACTTGGTGCCCCCATAACCCGATACCCGAGGCCCTCCAGGATACCGACCGTCATTTCCAAGACCGCAGGCTCATCCTCGGCCACGAGAATCGTTTCCGAGCCGCACGGGGATTTGGCGGGCGGGACCGCGTGGGACTGGTTGACGGCGTCCGGAAAAGGGCCCTCGACTCTCGGCAGATAGATTGTGAAGGCTGAACCCTTGCCGATTTCGCTGGCGACGGAAACGGCTCCGCAGAACTGCCGAACGATGCCGTAGACCGTCGACAAACCCAGTCCGGTGCTGAGCGAATCGGGCCGCGTGGTGAAAAAGGGCTCGAAGATTTTTTGCAGGATCGCCTCAGGCATACCGATTCCGGTATCGGAAACGACTAGTTGAACGATTGGCCCGCTGGGAATCTCACCCAGGGTTCGGGGGTCCGTTTGGTCCAGAAAACCATTCGATGTCTGGAAGGTCAATCGACCACCTTCGGGCATTGCGTCGCGCGCGTTGACCGCCAAGTTCATGAGAACTTGCAAAAATTGCCCATCGTCCGCCTTGACGATTCCCAGACCGGGGTCGAGTAAGAGTTCCAGTTGCACTTGGTCGCCGACCAACTGCCGCAGCATCGGGGTATTGGCAGTGATCAGATCATTCAGTTTTTGAGGGTATAGATGGACGGCCTCTTTGCGGCTGAAAGCCAATAGCTGACGGATCAGTCCGGCCGCCTTCTCCCCGGCCTCGCGAATTCCCTCCGCAGGTCTCCTCAGGGAATGGCCCTTGGCGATCCCACCGAGGAGAACATCGCTGTAGCCGTTGATGACCGTCAGGAGATTGTTGAAGTCATGCGCCACTCCTCCGGCCAGCCGACCAATGCTTTCCAGCCGTTCCCCTTGCCGCACCCGGTCCTCGAGGCGCTCTCGGTCGGTGACATCGCGGCCAACCGACACCACCCCCAACAGTTGCCCGGAAGGGGACAGAATCGGAGAGACCGTGGTTTCCTTGTGGTAGGTCTCGCCGTCCTTTCTAAGACTGGTAAATTGGCCGGACCATGCGCGCCCTTCGCGGAGCGCAACATCGACTTGTTCCATGTGGCTCTGATTTTCGGATTCCCCAAACAGGAACCTAGCGTCGCGGCCAACTGATTCCTCCAGCGAATATCCCGAGGTCTTCTCGAATGCGGGATTGCAGTAGATGATCGTTCCCGTAGCGTCCGTGAGGACAACTTCGTCATAAGCCTGCTCGATGGCAGCTGCAAGACTTTGGTTGCGGCGCTCCTGCTCCAACCGTTCGGTGATGTCCTGGATGGTACCCCGAAGCTTTACGGTTGCACCGGAGACGTCGCGTATCGGCTCGCCGTGACCTGCTACCCAACGGCGCAAACCATCCCTGCGGACAAGCTCCATCTCGATCGCGCCAACCGAGCCCGTCTCCATGGCCGAGGCCATGACGGCCAAGACTTGCCTCCAACTCTCCGGCGAATAGAGTTTCGAAACATCTTCCAGCGTGGGAGGGGGCTCGTCGGGAGACCAACCGTAGAGCCGAAGAAGTTGTTCGGAAAAAGTGACCGTGCCTGTTGTGCGGTCCATTTCCCAACTGCCGATACCGGCGATTCGCTGTGCCTCGTTCAGGTCGGCGGTTCGACGTTCCAATTCCGCCCGGGCCTGCCTCTGTTCGGTGACGTCCAAGCTGATGCCGAAGATGGCCACGGTGCCGGTGTCCAAGTCCTTGGTGACTTCGAAGCGGGTCAGTACGTGTCGGACAGCACCATCCACTTTCCGGACGATGC
>CAITMP010000681.1 GCA_903893525.1 uncultured Acidobacteriia bacterium
ATCCGCTGTTCATTGAGGAGGCGATTGCCTACAACGATGTGATCGGGTACGCGAAGTTGCGGGAGGCGTTGGCTCCGTTGGGAATCGGCGTGGCGGGCGGGGAGCAGGCCCCGGACGCGGTCACCTTCATGCAACTGTTGGCGCATGGGGGGTTGACGCACTGCCAGATCGACGGCGCGCGGGTGGCGGGGGTGAATGAGTTGTTCGCCATTGTCGCGATGGCGGCGAAATTCAAGGTTCCGGTGTGCCCGCACAGTGGCGGGATCGGGCTGGGGCAGCTGGTGGGCGCGATGTCGATCTTCGACCAGGCTTGGTTCGGAAGCGAGGGCCGGTGGCTGGAGTATTTGGAGTTCCTGCAGGCGGGCGTGTTCAAGAATCCGCTGGTGGTTCGGGATGGCCACTACCAATTGCCGTCGGCATCGGGCTGGGGTTTGGAGATGGAGGATGATTTCGTGGCGCGGTATGTTTATCCCGATGGCCCCGATACGGCGAATTCCGAGGAGTCCGACCGCGTGGCGGCGGCCCAACCCGGTGCGCCGCCGTATGTGAGGTACTGGTAGGGCTGGTCGTTGTTTGGTGCCGTTGTTTTGGTGACGCTTCGCGCCACCTACTTCTCGACTAGGTTGCCCCTAGCCTTGCCCGAACCGCCACGATTCAGGCCAGGGGGTTGCGCCACTTCAGGCCGGGGAATTTGGCAAAGTCAGTATCTGCCGAACAAAGTTCCGCCCGGTTCTCAATGGCTAAGGCGGCCAAATGCGCGTCCGAGGTGAGGTTTCCGCCCATGCCCAAGGGTAGGACCAACCCACGCAGGATGGAAAGATGCCTTGCACCCGGATGAACGATCATCGCTGCAGGCTGATCCAGCCACGAAGCTACAAGATCAAGCGCCGTATCCACCGGTAGAGGGTAACGGAACAAACCCGGTCGAGTGGTCAGCCGCAAAAATGCTAGCAGTACAATCCACGAAAAGCCAACGGCTTCGTGTCCGGACAACGCAGACTCCAACCACGACTTCGCCTTTGGGTTTTGCGGCGCGTCCGCATTAACGGCATAGATCAGGAGGTTTGCGTCCGGAAGAATCATGTGCGCAGGGTGAGCTTTCGGGTGATTTCTCCGTCCTCCATTGCCTCCGCTACTGTAAGCGCCTTGTCCCACCGAAAGTCTTGGGGTTCGCCCATTCGGAAGGATTTCTGAACAAATTTTGGGCTGCGCGGTGCCGTTTTACCATTGAGTCCGGCACGCGCGGCTCGATTGAGGGCTTGCTTGAATGAGATAGAGCCCTCTCTCATCGCATCGCGGATCAATTGTTCGACGTCTGGATCCAGCGTTACCGTCGTCCTCATTTTGCAATCATAGCATCAAAAAAAGTGCTGTCATGACGTGACAACAGCGGTGCCGGATACGTGTTGAAGGGGCTCGCCGGATCCCGCACAGGGGGAGGATCGTGCACCACTCGGAGTCCAGCTTCGTAGCCCGCTTTGGTGCTAGGATGTCATCAGGTCTTCCAGCGAATCGTATGAATATCCGCCACGTTGTGCCGTCCGTTAGCCGCTGCCTACTGGCCGTGGGCTTCTCTATTCTGGCTGTCGGCCTGCGTCATCCAGTTGGTGCGGCGGACGCGGACTTTTCGAAGTTCCGGCGGATCGAGCCGCAGTACATCGCGGCGCTGGGAGAGCCTGGGGCCACCTCCGGCACCGGGGCGCAATCCTGGGGTCTGTGGAGCCAGGACCCGGGTCCGCGCGGCTGCAAGCTGGACCGATATCCACAATTGAAGGCGTCCGGTGTGGCACCGTCGCAGTGGAAGTTCGACGCTGCGGACTGGTGGCTTGAGGAACACGGCTTGATCATGGAGAAGCCGACGTTTCCGCTGCCCCCTGGGAAATACCTCGTCACGGGCGACCGCGAGGTGACGGCTGTACTGACTATCCAGCCGAAGGACAAGGATGGCAACCAGCGGTGGGAGCTCTCGGGCGGGGCGAGCCTTTACGATGTGACGCATCTCGGGTGCCGTTCGGCGCGCTACAGGCCGGGGACGGCGAA
>CAITMP010000682.1 GCA_903893525.1 uncultured Acidobacteriia bacterium
AGCGAGCGTTCAAACCTTGCTCCCAGTCGGACTTGCCGGTAGAGCCTCGGGACCGTTTCGGTGTTGTGGTTGAGCACGTCCGGTTTGGCGTCCATCACGATCTTCATCGCCGGGCGGCTGCCTTGGAAATCGGGAACCAGAACCTCGACCTTGCAGTCCGGAATGCGCTCGCGGATCGCCTGGATCGTCCTGGCGAACAATTCGGCACCGCCGTCCTTGCGGTCGTCGCGGTTGACGCTGGTGACTACGGCGTATTTCAGGCCCATGATCTCGGCGGCCTCGGCGACGCGCCGGGGTTCGTCGAAATCCACGGGCAGCGGTCCGCCCTTCTGCACGGCGCAGAAGCCGCAACGGCGGGTGCATACGTTCCCCAGAATCATGAACGTGGCGGTGCGGTGGTTCCAGCACTCGCCGATGTTCGGGCATGCCGCGGATTCGCACACGGTATGCAGCTTGAGGTCCGTGATCAGGGACTTCAGTTCGCGGTAGTTGTCGCCCACCGGGGCGGGAGCCCGCAACCATTTCGGGCGTACGGGAGCCTGTGGGCTGATGGTCAGAAGCACTGATCCCAGTTTAACGGCAGCACGCCTACGCTTTCAAACCCGCCAACGCCCATCGTATGCCACAATGGAAAAACGTAATTCCCATGTCCAATTCCATTACGTCCCTTCGCGAGGAAGACGTACGCGAACAGGAAGGGCAGACTCCGCCTGAAGCGGAGAGTTCTTTCGGCGACATCCTCACCCAATTTGAACAGAGCCAGGCCTTGGAGGCGTTGGCGTTAGCCAATGCTGAGAAGGACGCAGCGCGATCCAGCGGCGAGAAAGGCGGCGCGCGTTCCGGCGCCGATAGGGGCGGCGAGAAATCCTCGGAAAACCGGGTCGTGTCGGCGCGTGTTGTCACCACAAGTGACGGCATCGTCTTTTTCGACATCGGCCAAAAGACCGAGGGCATTCTGCCTGCCGACATCCTGCGCGACGAGCAAGGCCTGATCGAACTCAAGGCCGGAGACGTCGTCAAGGTGACTGTCGGACAGCGGAACGAGGAAGGGCTCTTCGAGCTTTCCCTGATCCATGTCGACCGTCCGAAGGACTGGACCGGCCTGCAGAAAGCCTTCGACGAGAAGCTGAACATCTCCGGCGTTGTTACCGGAGTGGTCAAGGGCGGCTTGTCGGTCGATGTCGGGGTTCGGGCTTTCATGCCAGCCTCGCGCTCCGGTGCGAGGGATGTTCCCGAGATGCAGACGCTGGTCGGCAAGGAAATTGCCTGCCGCGTGATCAAGCTGGACACGGAAAAGGAAGACGTTGTCGTCGACCGCCGCGTTGTGCTCGAAGAAGAACGGGCCCTTGCCAAGGATGCACGCTTTACCGAACTTCAGGTCGGTATGGTTGTTCCGGGCACGGTGCGCAGTCTTCTCGATTACGGCGCATTTATTGACATTGGCGGGGTGGACGGCATGCTGCACGTGGCCGACATCTCCCATGGCCGCGTCAACAAGCCCGCCGATGCGCTTACGGTTGGCCAGCAGCTGGAAGTGAAGATCCTCAAAGTGGATGTGGCCAAGCGCCGCGTTTCGCTGGGTCTGAAGCAGTTGCAGGCAGATCCGTGGAGCACCGCCGGGGAACGCTACAACGTGGGCGACCGCGTCAAGGGCACGGTGGCGCGCGTTACGGATTTCGGCGCGTTCGTGGAATTGGAGCCAGGCCTCGACGGCTTGATCCACCTCTCGGAGATGTCATGGTCGAAGAAGGTCCGCAAGCCTTCGGACGCCGTGAATCCGGGCGATGTGGTGGAAGTGGCGATCCTGGGTGTCAATCCCGGCGAAAAGCGTATTTCGCTTGGCTTGAAGCAGATCCAGGGCGATCCGTGGGAAGAGGTTGCGCAGAAGTTCCCGGTTGGCTCGACCATCGAAGGCAAGGTCACGCAGCTGAAGCAGTTCGGCGCGTTCGTCCAAGTCTCCGAAGAGGTTGAGGGCATGATCCACGTGGGCGACATCGTCCACGACAAGCGGATCAACCACCCGCAGGACGAGCTGAAGGTCGGACAGACCGTGAAGGCTCTGGTTCTGGAGTGCGACAAGGATAAGCGGCGTCTCCGCCTCGGTTTGAAGCAGCTGATTCCGACCGCTCTCGACGAGTACATCGCCGAGCAGAAGGAAGGCGAAGTTGTGACGGGCCGGATTTCCGATCTGAAGGGCAACAAGGTGACCGTGGAGTTGGGCGAAGGCGTGTTCGGCACGTTCAACATGGCCCCGCAGGAGCAGAAGACGGAACAGCGTACGGCGTCGGTGGACGTTTCGGCGCTGTCGTCCATGCTGGCCAGCCGCTGGAAGGGCGGCGGGTCGGGCGCTTCGTCGGCCGCACCCGGTGAATCCGCTCCGAAGAAGGACACTCCGAAGGTTGGGCAGGTCCGGACCTTCAAAATCGTGAAGCTGGATGTGGAGAAGAAGAAAATTGAAGTGGAGTTGGCCAGCTAGTTTTGGCTGACAGCTTGGTGGTGTGGAGGGCCCGGCGAAAGCCGGGCCCTTTTCTTTCTCACGAGAACTGCATGACCGCCCGTGGCCCATTGGGTGGGGGTATCATGAATGAAATCCGCCTCGGGCAACCGCGAAGTTCGCGGGGCGTCAGGAGTTTTTAGAATGGCGTTTCCTCAGATTTTTAGACATGGGGCCGCAGCCCCCGCAGCGCTCGTAGCCTTGGGATGCATCGGCATCGCGGGTCTCCTTTGGGCGCAAGCTCCGGTGGCACCCTCAATACCAAAGATCAACCAGTCGACCGATCCGCTTTTGCGCGGCTTCGAGTTCCGGTCGATCGGTCCCGCCGTGATGGCCGGGCGCGTCGACGATATCCAGGGTTCCGAGAAGGACCCCATGATTATCTACCTCGGCATGGCAACCGGCGGACTCTGGAAGTCCACGGACGGCGGGAACCACTGGCGTTCCCAGTTCGACAATATGCCGAACGAGTCGGTCGGGTCCATCGCGATTGCACCGAGCGACCCCAACATCGTCTACGTCGGCATGGGCGAGGCCAACAACCGCCAAAGTTCCTCCATTGGCGATGGCGTTTGGGGTACCACCGACGGCGGCAAGCACTGGAACCACCTCGGCCTCGAAGACACGCAGTCGATCAACCGGGTGGCGGTCGATCCTGTGAATCCGCAGATCGTTTTCGTCGCCGCAATGGGGCATTTGTTCGGGGCGAACGCGGAACGGGGACTCTACCGGACGACGGACGGCGGCAAGTCTTGGAAAAAGATCAAGTACATTGACCCCGACACGGGCTTCAACGAAGTCGCGATCGACCCGGTGAATCCGAAGATCGTTTACGCTTCGTCATTCCAGCGCCGTCGCACCTGGTGGGGCTACAACGGCGGCGGACCCGGCAGCGGACTGTGGAAGTCGACCGATGGCGGTGACACGTGGGCGCGACTCGAAGGTCCGGGGTGGCCGAAGCCGAAGGACGGAATCTACGGTCGGATTGCGATTTCCATCTTCAAGGCGCGGCCATCCACCATTTACGCGCAGGTGGAGGCCGGTGCCAGCGCGGGGACGGGCGGCGGTACGACTGCGGAAGGCGGTCCTGCACCCCCCGGAGGACGGGGTGGTGGCGGTGGTGGTGAATCGGCTGCGTCGGAAACTGCGGCTCCCGGGGGCGAAGCGGCTCCGGCTACTGGCGCGGCTGGAGGCGGAGGTGGACGCGGTCGGGGTGCGACACCGCCTCCGAATCCCAATGGTAGCGGCGTGTTCCGGTCCGACGATGGAGGGCAGACTTGGACCTTCATGAGCAACCAGAACCAGCGGCCGACCTACTTCAGCCAGATTCGGGTGGATCCGGTGAATGACCAGAAGTTGTTTGTAGGCGGAACCCCGGGCCAGATGTCGCTCGACGGCGGCAAGACCTGGAAGGGACTCACCGGTTCCCACACCGATTACCATGCCTTCTGGATCAATCCGAAGGACCCGCGCGTGGTGGCAATTGGACACGACGGCGGCATCGACATTAGCAACGACGGCGGCTATACGTGGGATTACCACAACGACATTGCGGTGGGGCAGTTCTACCAGGTGTCGGCGGACATGCGGCGTCCATATTACGTTTGTGGCGGCCTGCAGGACAACAATGCGTGGTGCGGCCCGAGCGCGCTGCGGTCCACCGGTGGCGCGACCAACACGGACTGGTTCACGGTTTCCGGCGGTGACGGTTTCTACACGCGCCAGGATCCGACGGATTGGGCTACGGTCTATGCGGAATCGCAGGACGGCAACATGACGCGCCACGATCTGCGCTCGGCAACCCAGAAGAGCATCAAGCCGACCGTGGCGACGCCGCCTCCGGTGCCCGCGACGGCTCCGGGAACTCCGGCGTCTCCGGGAAGCCCCGCCGCGCCTGCTGCAGCAGCACCTGCGACGCCGCCTGTTCCGGCGTCCACCAGTCCCGTTCCCGGCGAAACCGCGCCTGCAACCCCGGAGGGTCGTGGCTTGGTGGCTGGCGGTGGTGGCGGCAGGGGTGGCACTCCGAACGTGGTCAACGCTCCTGAAAAGCTGGACCCGCTGCGCTTCTATTGGAATGCGCCGTTCGAGATTTCGCCCCATGACCCGTCTGTGCTTTACATGGCGGCCCAGTATTTCTTCAAGTCCAACAACCGCGGCGACACTTGGCGGATGAATCCGAAGGACTTGACCAAGAAGGTGTACCGGTGGTCGCCCGAAATGCCGATCATGAACGTTGCGGGCGACAAGCCGATGGCCGAGAAGAACGACGGTTATTCCGCCAATTCGCTGGCCACCCAGGTGCGCGAATCCCCATCCAAGCCGGGTGTCATCTGGATCGGGACCGACGACGGAAACCTTCAGGTCAGCCAGGACGGCGGTGAGAATTTCACCAATGTCATCGGGAATATCGCTGGCGCTCCCAAGGGTTACGTACAGATTTCCCGGATCGAGCCTTCGCACTTCGACCCCGCTACGGCTTATGTTGCCCTGGATGCCCACCGTCTGGACGACTGGGCCCCGTATTTGTTCAAGACCACCGATTTCGGCAAGACTTGGACCAACGTAACGAAGGATCTTCCGGCAAAGGGAAACATCAACGCATTGCGTGAGGACCCCGAAAACCCCGACCTGTTGTTCGTCGGAACGGAATTCGGCCTCTATGTGACTCTCGACGGTGCGAAAAGCTGGAAGAAGTTCATGACCGGTCTGCCGAGCGTCCGGGTGGACGATATTCTGATCCATCCCCGCGACCATGACCTGATTGTGGCGACGCACGGGCGGTCCATTTACATCGCCGATGACATCAGCCCGCTGGAGCATTTGCGGCAGGCCGACAAGACGTTGGCGCTATTTGATCCGCGCCCGGCGGTGCTGTGGAAAAATGATCCCCAGGCCCAGCGCCACATCACCAATCGGCAGTTCCAAGGGAAGAACCCGCAGGGTGGGACGGCGATCCACATTCTTTCCGCCAGCGACGTGGGGGCGGCGAAGGTCGAGTTCCTCCAGGCGAACAAGGTGGTTGCGACTATGGACGTCAACATCGCGACCGGTCTGAACCGGTTCCAGTGGAACATGCGGGGGCCTGTGGTGGCTGGAGCAGGACGCGGCGGCGGTGGCTTTGGCGGTGGCGGCGGCGGTGGACGCGGCGGTGCGCCACCGGAGATGGTTCCGGATGATCCCGACGCTCCTCCCGCAGTTCCCGGTGCTCGTCCGGCGGGGCCGGTGCCGGTGCCGTTTGTGGCCGGTGGACGCGGCGGTGGTGGCGGAGGCGGTGGTGGTGGCGGATTCGGCTTCGGTGCTCCACAGGGTCCGCTGCTCGAACCCGGTACTTTCATGATCCGGGTTGTGGCGGGCGGGAAGACCCTGATGTCCTCGGTAAACATTCTCGAGGATGTTTGGATGCGGGACCGCTGATTCAGCCATGCGCCTACTCCTATCCGCCCTATTGATGTTCAGTGCTGCCCTGCCCGCCGCTCGCGCGCAGGGCAGCACCGTCGCCTCATTGCTGACGAAAGATATTCCCGAATTCCAGGGTAAGGAAGTGACCATGATCACGGTCACGGTTCCACCCGGCGTGGCGTCGCCTGCGCACCGGCACCACGCCCACGTCTTCGTATACGTGCTGGAGGGAGCCCTGTTGATGCAAGTTGAGGGCGGCGAGCCAAAGCAACTCGGGCCGGGGGACACTTTTTACGAAAAGCCCTCGGATGTCCATGTCACCTCGAAGAACATGAGTGACTCCAAACCCGCCAAGATGCTGGTGGTGATGCTGAAAGACAAGAGCGCTCCGGTTTCGGAACCCGTGACTCCCAAGTAAACGCGCATGCACCCGGACGTCTGCGTTATCAGAGCCATTACCGACGAACAGATTTTGGAGACAAGGGATGTGATGCGGCAGCTCCGGCCGTTGGTCGCGGTGGACGCCTACTTGCCGACCGTCCGCCGAATGATGGAATCTGACGGCTACCAATTGGCCGCAGTCGTCGAACACGGCGTGGTTCGGGCCGTTGCGGGATACCGTTTCATGGAGATGCTTTACTGCGGCCGCATCCTGTACGTGGACGATCTAAACACGGATGACCGCTGCCGGTCCGCCGGATACGGCAAGTTGCTCCTCGATTGGCTCAAGAACGAGGCCACCGCTTCCGGATGCGGGGAACTCCATCTGGATTCCGGAGTGCAACGGCAACAGACCCACCGGTTTTACTTCCGGGAACGCCTGACGATCAGCGCCTACCACTTCCAAGTGAATCTCTAGTTCCGATTATTCCGGTGGTGCATCCAGATCCTCGGCGCGGTTCTCAAACCGGGTCTGGGAGTGGAGAAAGACCAAGTCCACCTTGCCGATGGGTCCGTTCCTCTGCTTGGCGAGAATGAATTCGGCCAAACCGCGCAAGTCCTCGCGGTCCTGCTTGTAAACTTCCTCGCGGAAAATGAATCCGACGAGGTCGGCGTCCTGCTCGATGGAGCCCGATTCGCGGAGATCGCTCATTTGGGGGCGGTGGTCGCCCTGACGGGTTTCCGTGGCACGGCTTAG